>DASTID010000033.1:0-6477 GCA_035717905.1 Sphingomicrobium sp.
AGCTGGGCGAAGGTCCGCACCTTGTGCGCGACAAGGACATGGCGGTGCGCCTCGATCGGGTGGGCCGAGAAATAGAAGCCGAACGCGTCCTTCTCGGCCGCCATGCGCTGCGCCAGCGTCCAGCTCGCTACCCGCGGCAGGCGGATCGGCGCCGCTTCCGCCGAATTGACTCCGAACAGCCCCGCCTGGCCGCTGGTGCGCTGCTCGTGGGCGCTCGCGGCATGGGCGAGGATCGTCTCGGCCGCGGCGAACACCGCCGGGCGATCCGGGTTGAGCGCGTCGAACGCGCCCGCGCCGGCGAGGCTTTCGAGCTGCCGGCGGTTGAGCAGCCGCGGGTCAATCCGCGCCGCGAAATCCTCGAGGCTGGCGAACGGCCCACCGCGCTCGCGCTCGGCGACCAGCGCCTCCATCGCCTTCTCGCCGACGCCCTTGAGCGCGCCGAGCGCATAGCGCACGGCGCCCCTCTCGACGGTGAAGTGCGCGTGGCTAGCGTTGATGTCGGGCGGCAGGCACTCGAGCTCGCCGCGCCGCATGTCCTCGACGAAGGCGGCGAGCCGGTCGGTCTGCGCGAGGTCGAAGCTCATCGACGCCGCGTAGAATTCGGCGCGGTGGTGCGCTTTCAGCCACGCCGTCTGATAGGCGACCAGCGCATAGGCCGCCGCATGGCTCTTGTTGAAGCCGTAGCCGGCGAACTTGTCGATCGTGTCGAACAGCTCGCCCGCCTTGTCGGCGGAAATACCGTTGCGGCCGCAGCCCTCGACGAAGCGCGCGCGCTGCGCGTCCATCTCGGCCTGGATTTTCTTGCCCATCGCCCGGCGCAACAGGTCGGCTTCGCCGAGCGAATAGCCGGCGAGCAGCTGCGCGGCCTGCATCACCTGCTCCTGATAGACGAAGATGCCGTAGGTCTCGGCGAGGATCTCCTCGAGCAACGGATGGGGATATTCGATCGCCGCGCGGCCGTTCTTGCGGTCGCCGAACATCGGGATGTTGTCCATCGGCCCGGGCCGGTAGAGCGCGACCAGCGCGATGATGTCGCCGAAGCCCGTCGGCCGCACCGCGGCGAGCGTGCGCCGCATCCCTTCGGATTCGAGCTGGAACACGCCGACCGCGTCGCCGCGCTGGATCAGCTCGTAGACCGCGGCATCGTCCCATGGCAGGCTCGCGAAATCGACCTCGATCTCCTGCTCGGCGAGCAGCCGCTGGCCTTCCTTCAGCACCGACAGCGTCTTGAGGCCGAGGAAGTCGAACTTCACGAGGCCCGCGGCCTCGACATATTTCATGTCGAACTGGGTGACCGGCATGTCCGAGCGCGGGTCGCGGTAGAGCGGCACCAGCTCGTCGAGCGGACGGTCGCCGATGACCACGCCGGCGGCATGGGTCGAGGCATGGCGCGGCAGGCCTTCGAGCTTCATCGCCAGGTCGAACAGCCGCTTGACGTCGGGGTCGCCCTTATACTCGGCGGCAAGCTCCGACACGCCGTTGAGCGAGCGCTCGAGCGTCCACGGGTCGGTCGGGTGGTTGGGGACCAGCTTCGCCAGCCGGTCGACCTGGCCGTAGGGCATTTGCAGCACCCGGCCGGTGTCCTTGAGCACGGCGCGCGCCTTGAGCCGCCCAAAGGTGATGATTTGCGCGACCTTGTCGCGCCCGTACTTCCCCTGGACGTAGGAGATGACCTTGTCGCGATGGGTTTCGCAGAAGTCGATGTCGAAGTCCGGCATCGACACGCGCTCGGGGTTGAGGAAGCGCTCGAACAGCAGATTGAGCGCGATCGGATCGAGATCGGTGATGGTCAGCGCCCAGGCGACCACCGACCCGGCGCCCGACCCGCGCCCCGGTCCCACCGGAATGTCGCTCGCCTTGGCCCATTTGATGAAGTCGGCGACGATCAGGAAATAGCCCGCGAAGCCCATGCCGATTATGATGTCGAGCTCGTAGTCGAGGCGGTCGAGATAGGGCTTGCGTTGCTCGGGGGTGCGGCCCGGAAGCCGTTCCTCCAGCCCTGCCCGCGCATCCTTCCGCAGCTGTTCGTCCTCGTCCTCGCCGAGCCGCGGAAGGATCGGCTTGCGCTGCGGCGCCGCGACCGCGCAGCGCTGGGCGATGACCATCGTGTTGGCGAGCGCCTCGGGCAGGTCGGCGAACAGCTCGCCCATCGCCGCAGAATCCTTGAGCCAGGCATCGGCCGAGGAGGTCGGGCGGTCGGCGCTCTCCATATAAACCGAGTTGGCGATGCACAGCAGGGCATCGTGCGCGGCGTGGAAGCGCGCGTCGGCGTAGGCGGCGGGGTTGGTCGCGACCAGCGGCAGGTCGCGCGCATAAGCGAGCTCGATCAGCGCTTCCTCGGCGGCTTCCTCGATCGCGTCGTGGCGCCGGATCAGCTCGATGTAGAGGCGCTGCGGGAACAGCTTTTCGAGGCGGTCGAGATAGGCTCCGGCCTTGGCGTGTTGCCCATCGGCAATCAGCCGCGCGAGCGCCCCTTCCGCCCCTGCGGTCAACGCGATCAGTCCGCCGGTGAACCCGTCAAGCTTGGCGAGCGCGACGTGCGGCTCCTGCTCCACCGGCCGTTCGAGATGTGCGGCGGAAACCAGCTTGCAGAGGTTGGCATAGCCCTGCTCATCCTGCGCGAGCAGAACGAGCCAGTCGACGGCCGCCGCGCCGCCCAGATCGGACGGCCGGGCAACACCCAGCATCGCGCCGACGACCGGCTGTACGCCCTTGGCGGTGCACGCATCGCTGAACGGCATGACTCCGTAGAGGCCGTTGCGATCGCACAGCGCCACCGCCGGAAAGCCGAGCTTGGCGGCGCGCTCGGCGATGGTCTTGGGCTCCATCGCCCCTTCGAGCATCGTGAACGACGAAAAGACGCGAAGCGGGACGTACGGCTGATTCACCACGTCACTATGGGCAGTTCGCCGCCGGATCGAAAGCGGCGGCGGCGCCTTTTCCACAATTAGTTGGCGGGCGGGCTCGCGCTCTTGCGATAGGTGAAATCGAATGCAGGCGACCATGTCTTGCCTGCGTCGGTCGACTGCTCGCCGAACTGGCGAACGGAGCCGTCGGCGTTTCGCGAATAGGTCATGCGGGTCAACGCGTCCTGGCCGGAGGCGCCGCCGCCTTTCCAATTGCCCACCAGGACCATCGCGCCGTCGACCATGCCCCCGTCGAACGCGACGCGACCGTTCTGGCTGTCCTGCCACAGCTGGTGCCATTTCTTGTCGGACGGGTCGTACATATTGAGGCTGCCGCCATTATTGTTGTTGAGCGGCATCCAGTTCTCGCGGATCGTGCAGCCGGCGTAGAGCTTCTCGATCAGGCTGTGCGCCACCAGCTTTTGCTTGCCGGTCGGGTAAACGTCCCAATGGCCGACCCAAAAGTCGAACTGGCGGTGCTCGGGCGCGGTGCAGGCGGGTGGCGGCGGTGCGTTTCCTTGCGCAACCGCGAGGCCGCCGCTGCCCGCGAGCGTGGCCGCAACACACAAGAACACCATCGCGCGCATAATCCGCTCCCCGCTTCCATGGCGCGCCAACGAAGCACAGTCGTTGCGGGGCCGCAAGGCTCAGCGGGGCCGCAAGCGCCCTTCCATGATGTCGCGGATTTCGCGCATGCGCCCCGTGTACGCATCGCCGATGCACGAGCGGTTCGGGCAGCGGTCGCGATAGGCAAGGAAGCGGTCGCGGGTCTGCTGAAGCGCCGCGCGCTGCTCGGGAGACGCCGTCGCCAGCGCGCGCCGGTATTGCGTCGCCATGTTGACGTCGAGCGCCGACAATCCGCTGTCCGAGCAGACCGCGATCTCGCCGCGGGTGCTTGCGTCGTTGCAGTCGAAGCTAGGCCGGCCCGGATAGCTGCTCGGCGGCCCCGGCTGCTTGGACAGCGATTCGGACGCCGCAACGTTCATCTCGGGCTCCTCGGTGCTCAGATTGCCCTCGTCCGGCGTCGGCTGTTCGGGCTCGGCGACCCGCGCCAGGGTCGCCAGCGGCGTGACGATCGCCTCGGGATTGCGCAGCAGCACGACCTCGCCGCTGCCGTCGGCCGCGCGCTGGAGCGTGTAATCGAGGCTGGACGTCAGCGTGCGGCGCCCGCCGACCACGCCGACGCCCGGCGGCAGGTCGAGCGACAGCGAGCCCGAGCAATTGAGCGCGCCGGTCGCGCTGTCCTGGCTCTCGAGCACCGGATTTTCCATCCGGACGACGGCGGAGGCGGAGATTTGGTCGAACGCGGCCTGGTCGCTTCCGCGCAGCTGGGCCGCGCGGCGGAACAGCTCGCGCTTGATCAGCTCGTACGTCGCCTTGGACGCGCAGCGCTTGGCCGGATCGGCCGGCTGTCCCTCGGCCTGCGCGAGCTGCTCGTCGCTGAGCTTGTCCTGGTCGGGGTTTCGCGTGCTCGCGAACCAGGCGATCATCAGGAGCAGGACCAACAGGCCGCCGATCAGCGCGAGCATCGTTGGACTGAGCCGCCGCATGCCCGGCTGAACGCGCGGGGACCCATCGCGCTCCGTCATTCGAGCCGGCCCTCGTGCAGGCGGACTACTCGGTCCATCTTCGCCGCAATGCGCTCGTTATGGGTAGCCACCAGCGCCGCGCTGCCTTCGCCGCGCACCAAGCCAATGAACTCGGCGAAGACAATGTCGGCGGTATGCTCGTCGAGGTTCCCGGTCGGCTCGTCGGCGAGGATCAGCGGCGGCTTGTTGGCAAGCGCGCGGGCGACGGCGACGCGCTGCTGTTCGCCGCCCGACAATTTCGCGGGACGATGGTCGAGCCGCTGCGACAAACCAAGCGCACCGAGCAGCTGATCGGCCCTCGTCCGCGCGGCATCCGGCTCCGCTCCGCGCACCAGTTGCGGCAGGATGACGTTCTCGCGCGCGGTGAACTCCGGCAGTAGATGGTGGAACTGATAAACGAAGCCGAGAAGCTCGCGGCGCAACCGCGTTCGGCCTTCGTCGTCGAGCTCGGCGGCTTCCTGCCCGTGCAAGCGGATCGAGCCCTCGAACCCGCCCTCGAGCAGGCCGACGGCCTGGAGCAAGGTCGACTTGCCCGATCCCGATGGTCCGAGGAGCGCGACGATCTCGCCCGGCTGGACGGCGAGGTCGACCCCGCGCAGCACCTCGATCGTGACCTCACCCTGGGTGAAGCTGCGCTGAAGGCCTTGCGTGGCGAGGACCGGGTCACTCATAACGCAGCACCTGCACGGGGTCGGTGCCCGCCGCCTTGTACGCCGGATAAAGCGTCGCCAGGAACGACAGGATCAGCGCGGTGAGGATGATCGCGCCGACCTCGAACGGGTCGCTCTTCGACGGCAAATCGGTGAGGAAGCGGACCGACGGGTCCCACAAATTCTGGCCGGTCAGCGCCTGGATCGCGTTCACCACGCCCTGGCGGAAGAACAGGAAGATCGCGCCGAGTATGATCCCGAGCACGATGCCGAGCGAGCCGATGGTCACGCCGACCGTGACGAACACCTTCATCATGCCCCGGCGGCTCGCCCCCATGGTCCGCAGGATCGCGATGTCGCGGGTCTTGGCACGCACCAGCATAATCAGCGACGAGAGGATGTTGAACACGGCGACCAGCACGATCAGCGACAGGACGACGAACATCGCGACGCGCTCGACTTCGAGCGCCTCGAACAAAGCCGAGTTCATCTGCCGCCAGTCGACGATCACGCCGTGGCCGCGGATCACCGGGGCAAGCGGCGCGAGGATCTGCTCGATCCGGTCCGGATTGTCGGTCTGGATTTCGACCATGCCGACCTGGTCGCCGAGCATCAGCAGCTCCTGCGCGTCGGACATCGGCATGATCACGAACGCCTTGTCGTAATCATAGACTCCGACTTCGAACACCGCGCCGACGGTATAGCTGACGATCCGCGGCACAGTGCCGACGACGGTCGAGCGGCCTTCGGGGCTGATCAGGCTGATCTCGCTTCCCGGAAAGGCGCCGAGCGCTTCGGCGAGCCGCGAGCCGATCGCGACCGTGCCGCTGCCCGGCTTCACCGACTGCAAATTCCCGGCGACGACGTTCGAGGTTATCGTGCGGTTGGCGAGAATGTCCTCGACCCGCATGCCGCGCACCAGCACGCCTTCGACGCGGCCGTTGGCCGACGCCATCAGCGGCTGCTCGATCAGCGGCAGCGCCGAGGTCACGCCCGGCGTCTTCTTAGCCGCCGCGGCGATCCGCTCCCAATCCGCCAGCCGCCCGTCATATCCCTGGACGATCGCATGGCCGTTCAGGCCGACGATCTTGTCGAACAGCTCGGCGCGAAAGCCGTTCATCACGCTCATCACGATGATCAGCGCGGCAACGCCGAGGGCGACGGCGATCAGGCTGATGCTGGCGACGAGGAAGATGAACCCTTCGCCCTTGCCGGGGAGCAGGTAGCGGCGGGCGAGCATGCGCTCGGCGCGGTTGAGGATCATGCGGTGAGTCTCGCAAGGGCGCTTTCGAGGCTCAGCTCTTCGCGCTCGCCGGTTGAACGGCGCTTTAA
>DASTID010000034.1:0-9978 GCA_035717905.1 Sphingomicrobium sp.
TACGGCCAGACCGCCGCGCGCAATTCCGACGAGCGCTGGTTCAGCGGCGGCCACGACGATTACAATGCCTTCCTGCGCTACGGCTCGGCATCCGCTTATGCGCGGGCGATGGGCGTCGGGCAGCTGCCGTTCTGGCACCGGTTGGTCCAGCATCCCGCCTATGACGATTATTGGCGCGAGCAGGCGGTCGACAAGGTGCTGGCGCGCACTCCGCTTACGGTCCCGACGCTGCTGGTCGACAGCCTGTGGGACCAGGAGGACATCTACGGCGCGCCGGCGGTGTTTGCCGCGGTCAAGCGCAGCGCCAGGGCCCATCTCGTGCTCGGCCCGTGGTATCACGGCCAGGCCAACGGGCCGGCGGTGTCCCTCGGCCCGCTGCAATGGGGCAGCGACACCGCGCGCTGGTTCCGCGCGCATGTGTTGATCCCGTTCCTCGACGAGCATCTGAAAGGCGGGCCGCCGGCGAACATCGCGCGGGTGACGGCGTTCGAGGCCGGCACCAACGCATGGCGCCGGCTCGACGATTGGCCGCTCGCGTGCCGTCGCGGCTGTCCCGCGAACCTGACCGCGCTGCACCTTGGCTCCGGGCGCTCGCTGTCCTTCGACCCGCCGAAGGCAGGAGGCTTCGACTCCTATGTGTCGGACCCGGCGCGGCCGGTGCCTTACCGCGAGCGGCCCGAGCTATCGCCCTGGGCGCCGGGCTCGACCTGGCGCTTGTGGCTGGTCGACGACCAGCGCTTCGCCGAGGCGCGGCCGGATGTCTTGACCTACACCGGCGCGCCGCTCACCAGGCCGCTGCGCCTCGCCGGAACCCCGCTGGTCCACCTCGTCGCATCGACCAGCGGCACCGACAGCGACTGGGTGGTCAAGCTGATCGACGTCTATCCGGACTCGGCGCGCGACCCGCTTGCCGGCTACCGGCTCGGAATTGCGATGGAGGTGATGCGCGCCCGCTACCGCGACGATACCGCGCACGCCACGCCGGTGCCGCCCAACCAGCCGGTGGTGTACGAGTTCGCGCTGCCGCAGGTCGATTATGTCGTCCGGCCCGGGCACCGGCTGATGGTCCAGGTGCAGTCGAGCTGGTTCCCCTTGTACGACCGCAACCCGCAGACCTTCGTTCCCAACATCTTCTTCGCCCAGCCCTCCGATTTTCGCGCCGCGACCCAGCGTGTGTTCTACGGCTCCGAAGGCAGCTGGGTGGGATTGCCGGTCGTGAAGTGACCTTGCGCCGCGCGCTTCCCCTAGCTACCTCGCCCGCATCGCGCTCCGGATAGGAGTGTAGCTCAGTTGGTAGAGCATCGGTCTCCAAAACCGAGGGCCGGGGGTTCGAGTCCCTCCACTCCTGCGCGGTGCAGCCTTGAAGACTCGACCGCGTGCCGCTAAGTGACCGCAAGCTCCGCCGGCCTCCGGGTCCGCGGAGCGTTTTTCTTTCTCCAAGAGAGCAGCAGCGAAGTGGCCAAGACTTCCCCCGGCGAATTCATCCGTCAGGTCCGCGCCGAGACCGCCAAGGTCCACTGGCCGACGCGCAAGGAGACGGTCGCCACCGCGATCATGGTGATGATCATGACCATGCTGCTCGCGTTCTTCTTTTTCGGCGTCGACGCGGTTTTCTCGACGCTGGTCAAATATCTGCTCAGCCTGCTCGGCTAGCGCACACGACAAGGCACACCAACATGTCCCGCTGGTACATCATCCACGCTTATTCCGGTTTCGAGAACAAGGTCCGCGACGCGATCCAGGGCGAGGCCACGCGCCTCGGCCTCAACCGCTTCGTCGAGCAGGTCGAGGTGCCAACCGAGACCGTGACCGAGATCAAGCGCGGCAAGAAGGTCCAGACCGAGCGCAAGTTCATGCCCGGCTACGTACTCGCCCTGCTGGAAATGAACGACGAGGTCTATCACCTCGTCAAGAACACGCCGAAGGTCACCGGATTCCTCGGCCCCGGCGGCAAGCCGCAACCGATCCCCGACGCCCAGGCTTCGCGGATGCTCGACACGACCGACGAGGCGGCCGCCAACGCGCCCAAGCAGAAGATCAACGTCGATTACGAGATCGGCGACAGCGTCAAGGTGCTCGACGGACCCTTCGCCAGCTTCAACGGCGTGGTCGAGGAGCTTGATTTCGACCGCGGCCGGGTCAAGGTCTCGGTGTCGATCTTCGGCCGCGCGACGCCGGTCGAGCTCGAGTTCGAGCAGGTCGAGCGGGTCAAATAGGCTCGGGGGTTCCCGAAGCCACCGGCGTCATTCCCGCCAGCCGTCCGATCTCCAGCGCTTCGGCGGTCGTCCTCGTCCCCAGCTTGCCGAGCATGCGCGCGCGGTGCATCTCGACCGTGCGCGGGCTGATCGCAAGGTCGCGCGCGATGAGCTTGTTCGAAGCGCCCGACAACAGCCGCTCGAGGACGTCGCGCTCGCGGCCCGACAGACTCTCCACCCGTCGCAACGCCGCCCACTCGACGGCCTTGGACTCGAGCCTCTGCGCAAGCTCCGTCTCGATCGTGCCGAGCCGCTCGAGAAGCTCGGCCGCGGCCAGCGGCTTCTCGACGAAATCGACCGCTCCGGCCTTGATGCTCCTGACTGCCGTCGTGACCTCGCCGGCGCCGGTCATCATCACCACGGCGAACCGCTCCATCGCCGCGCCGCCGCGTTCGATCAGGTCGAGCCCGCTGCTCCCGCCGAGATGGAGGTCAAGCAGCACGACGCCCGGATCGAGCGCCGCCGAGCGCTCCGCGAACGCGGCGCCGGAGGCGAAGGCATCGACCGTCCAGCCGGCGGATTCGAGCAAGGCGACGAGCGATCGGCGAAAGGCGTCGTCATCGTCGACGACATAGGCGCGCCGCGGCGTTGCTCCCCCGCCGCTCATGCCGTTCCGGCCAGCTTAGGTAGGTTTACTGTAAGTAGCGTCCCGATATCGCGCTTTCGGGCCGTTCCGGCGAAAAGCCGCCCAACGCAATATGGGGGCGGGGACGAAACGTGAATCGGGCAGCGCTCAGGGCAGTCAGCGACGCGCCGGACTCGCGCTTCGGCAACGCAGCGGGGGGCGAGGCGGAGGCCGGGCGGGCGAATGTCCTCCGCGCCTTCGCCAAGCCTCCCGCCAGGCTGGTCTACGACATTTGCGAGCTGCGCCGCCGGCGCGGCGACTTCCTGCCGGCGAAGCTGCTCGGCGAGCCGGTGTGGGATGTCCTGCTCGAACTCTATGCAGCCCAGCTCGACCAGCAGCGGATGAGCATCACGCGCTTGACTCGCCGCAGCGGAATTCCCGCCACGACCGTTCTGCGCTGCATCGGGACGCTGGTTCAGGCGGGCCTGGTCGAACGGTCGGACGATCCGATCGACGGGCGCCGCGTCTTCGTCGCGCTGTCGCGCGCCGGGCTGGAAGCGATGGATGGCTTCTTTGCCGCATCGGCCGCCCAGGCGACGTGCGTTTAGGCGGCGAGCGGCACCATGTGCGCCTTCGAAGCTCCCGATTACTGGCTCGACCGCCTCACCCAGGCGTTCGAGCGCGCCGCCGAGGCCGATAGCGCCCAGTCGCGTTGCGCCTTCCTCGCGCTGGCGCATCATTATTGCGCGATGCACCTGATGGTTCATGGCCGCGCCGACCCGGCCCATCCGGCGCTGGTCGAACTGGCCGCGGCGACCGCCGCCGAGGCCTCGCCGCAACTGCGACTGGCCGCGTGAGCGGTCCGCGACCCTCGGCAAGCCTGCGCGTCTACGTGATCGACGACGATCAAGCGGTTTTGCAATCGACCGCACTCTTGCTCGACACCTTCGGGTTCGAATGCACGACCTTTGCGTGCGCGGACGACTTCCTGAGCGAAGTCGATGCGCTTCCGCCCGGATGTGTGCTGACCGACCTCAGGATGCCGCGCACCGACGGCTGGGTGCTCTGCTCGGCCCTCCAAAGCAAGGCGCTGGAGTGGCCGGTGTTGCTGATGAGCAGCGACAACGGCGCGGAGCTCGAGCGCCGCGCCAAAGCGAGCGGCTTCAGCGGGTTCATCCGCAAGCCGGTCGACGCCGACAAGCTGGCCGCGGCGATCGGCGCGGCAATCGCGGCGGGCATCGAGCGCTCCGGCAAGGCCTAGGTCGATCACGCGGCCCTCGGCATGGTGAAGACGATCGAGGCGCCTCCGCCCGGCCGGTTCTCCGCCCAGATGCGGCCGCCGTGCGCCTCGACGATCGTCCGGCTGATCGACAGGCCGAGCCCCAGCCCGCCCTGCGACGACTGTCCGCGGACCGAGAACAGGTCGGGCAATCGGTCCTCGGGAATCCCGCGTCCGCGGTCGCGCACCTCGATGATCGTCGAGCCGTTCGACGGCGCGGCCCTGACCAGCACGTCGGGCTCGTCGTCGGATGCCTGCCAGGCGTTGCGAAGCAAGTTGACCAGCACCTGCTCGACCTGGACCGGGTTCGCCAGCACCTCGTCAGCATCGGGCTCGATCTCGGTGCGGATCGCCCCCTTGTCGTAGATGCCGCCGGCGCGGAGGACTTCGCTCACCCGGGCGACCATCACCCGCAGCGACGCCGGCTCGCGCTTCGCTCCGGCGTTGCGGACCAAGTCGCGGGCGTGACGGATGATCTCGCCCGCGCGTTGGATCTGCCCTTCCGCTTCCCCCATCGCCGCGACGACTTTCGGCTTTGCCAGGCCTTCGCCCGCTTCGAGCAGCCGGCGAGACGCGGTCACATAGTTGCTGGCCGCGGCGAGCGGCTGGTTGAGCTCATGGGCGAGAATCGAGGCCATGGCGCCGATCGCGCTTTCGGTGTGCGCCCGGTTGAGTTCGGACTGGAGCTGCATGGCGCGCTGCTGCGACGCCTTGAGGTGCGCCGCGAAGACCAGCATCGCCGCGCCGACCGAAAGGAAGACGACGAGGCTCGTGATCGCCTCCCCCGCCGACTGGTAGGCGGCGGCCGGATAAAGCGTCAGTCCGAGCACGAAGCTCAGCGCCATCGCCAGAAGGCCGGGCCGAACCCCGTAGCGGCCCGCGGCGACGACGATCGCGACGGTGAACAGCAGCCACGGTGAGCGGTGGCCGATCAGCGGGCCGAGCCCCAGCCGAATCACATAAGCAATGAGGACGAAAGCCGCCGCCGAAATGAATGGATGATCAGTGTCTTTCAATGCAGCGGCGCCGCCTCCGTCGATCGCGATGAACGCGGAGCGGGACCGGCAACCCGCCGGGCTGTCGCAAGCAGACGAACTGGAAAGCTCGGGTTCCGCGCATCACGCACTCCGCGCAAATCTACCGAGCAGGTTCACGAGACCGCACCGGAGTGCGCGATGTCAAGCCAAATCGGCCTCCGCGCGGCCGGCTACCGCTTGCGGCGCGGGTCGTCGCGAGCGTTGACGTAGACGATCTGGAACGGGCCGTGGGCGGTGATCTGGATCTCGGCGCCGCCCTTGGTGAACGCATAATGGTTCATGTTGGCGGGCGCGACCGCGTAGCCGCCGCGGACCAGCGCGGTCGCCTTCCTCTCGCTGAAGCGGTTGCCCATGCCGAGCGCCAATTGGCCGCCGATCACCGTCACCAATTCGTCGCTCGGATGGTGATGAGGCGGAACCTTGTAGCCGGCGGGAAAGCGCAGGCGGATGGTGAACATGCCCTGCTTGCCCGGATCGCCCGAGAGCACGGCGAGCAGTGCTCCGGGCGGCAGGCCGTCGGGCGCCGGGCCCCATTCCATCTGCTGCGGGTTCATCTGCGCGTGCGTGGCCGAGCCCGCGACCAGCGCGGCAAGACCGGCAAGGATCACACGTTTCATGGACACTCTCCCCTGTCTGCAACCGACCGAAGCCCTGGCTCCGGCCGGGCCTCCTGTGTCCCGCCCCCGGCGCGCCTATAACATCAGTTGCATATTTGAGTGAGTCTCCTCGTGTGGGGTGCCGCCATTGCCCCGATTGCCTCGCGGCAAGCCTTCGTGTAGTGGCGCCCCCTTCCAGCACAACTGGAGCCAACGCGCGGGAGATTGCCTTCGGGCGATCGCTTGTACCGCTAAACTTCGACGTCTTCGTCGAACCCCGGATATTTGATCCGGGATTCGGGCGAGACAAAACGAGAGTGAGACCATGGCCAAGAAAATCACCGGCTATATCAAGCTGCAGGTGCCGGCCGGCACCGCCAATCCGGCCCCTCCGATCGGCCCGGCATTGGGCCAGCGCGGCGTCAATATCATGGAGTTCTGCAAGGCGTTCAATGCCGCCACGCAGGAGCTCGAGAAGGGCGCTCCGATTCCGACCGTGATCACGGTGTATGCCGACCGGTCGTTCAGCTTCACCACCAAGACCCCGCCCGCGTCGTTCCTGCTGAAGAAAGCGGCGCGGATCCAGAAGGGCGCGTCGGAAACGGGCAAGCAGACGGTCGGCACAATCCGCCGCTCGCAGCTGCGCGACATCGCCGAAGTGAAGATGAAGGACCTGAACGCCAACGACATCGACGCCGCGGCGAAGATCATCGAAGGCAGCGCCCGCGCGATGGGCCTCGAAGTGCGGGAGGGCTAAGCGATGGCCAAGCTTTCCAAACGGCAGAAGAACCTGGCCCCCGTCGACCGCGACAAATTCTACGGCGTCGACGAGGCGCTCGGCCTGGTGAAGGGCAATGCGACCGCGAAGTTCGACGAGACCATCGAGGTCGCGCTCAACCTCGGGGTCGATCCGCGCCACGCCGACCAGATGGTGCGCGGCGTCGTCTCGCTGCCCAAGGGCACCGGCAAGGACGTGCGCGTCGCGGTGTTCGCCAAGGGCGCCAAGGCCGACGAGGCCAAAGCGGCGGGCGCGGACGTGGTCGGCGCCGAGGATCTGATGGAGACCGTCCAGGGCGGGCAGATCGACTTCGACCGCGTCATCGCGACCCCGGACATGATGGGCGTCGTCGGACGCTTGGGCAAAGTGCTCGGTCCGAAGGGACTGATGCCCAACCCGAAGCTCGGCACCGTGACGATGGACGTCGCCAAGGCGGTGACCGACGCCAAGTCGGGCCAGGTCGAATTCCGCGTCGAGAAGGCGGGGATCGTCCATGCGGGCATCGGCAAGGCGAGCTTCTCGGAAGAGGACCTTCGCGAAAATTTCCGCGCGTTCGTCGACGCCATCGTCAAGGCCAAGCCGTCGGGCGCCAAGGGCAAGTTCGTCAAGAAGCTCAGTGTCAGTTCGACGATGGGGCCCGGCCTGAAGGTCGATCTCGACGAGATCGCCGGCGCTTGACGAGCAGGGCACGCCGGGGGCAGGGCGCGGCGCGAACGCGTCCGCTCCGGGCGGGCCTCGATTCAACTGGAGACACATGATGGTGAAGCCCGAATGGGGCACCAAGCGCACTTGCCCCAAGTGCTCGACCCGTTTTTATGATCTCGGCAACGAAGACCCGGTGCACTGCATCAACGCCGATTGCGGCAACGAGTGGAACCCCGAGCCGGTGCTGAAGTCGAAGCAGCCGTTGGCCTTTGAAGTCGCGCCAGCCGCCGTCAAGGAGCCGGAGAAGGCCGACGACGATCTCGCCGCCGACGATCTCGCGATCGACGAGGACGAGGAGGCCAGCGCCGACGAGGAGGTCGATCTCGACACCGGCGACGAGGATCTCGGAGTCGAGACCAAGGGCGAGGACGACGACAGCTAGGATTGGCGCCTGGCGCGATTCCCCCTTTTCCAGCCGGGGACAGATCGCCTAAGGCGCTCGGGACGTGGGGCCGTAGCTCAGCTGGGAGAGCGTCGCAATGGCATTGCGAAGGTCAGGGGTTCGATCCCCCTCGGCTCCACCAGCCTTCGCCGAAGCCTTGGCGAAGGCGGGCGCACGCCAGTTTTGACCGGACCAAACGCATCGAACGACGCTGAGCGGCGCGCGCTGGTGATCGCCGTCGACGGCCCGGCGGCCAGCGGCAAGGGCACCATCGCGCGGGCGCTGGCGCGGCATTTCAAGCTGCCGCACATGGACACTGGCCTGCTCTACCGGGCGGTCGCGCTCAACCTGTGGCGCTGGGGCGGCGACCCGGGCAACGAGTTCGAGGCGCTGCGCGCCTGCGACGTGATGAGCATCGACCCCGCGGACGAGGAATTGCGCAGCGAGCCGGTGTCGAAGATCGCCTCGCTGATCTCGGCCTATCCCTCGGTGCGAGCGGCCTTGCTAGAGCGGCAGCAGGAGTTCGCGGGGCAGCCGGGCGGCGCCGTGCTCGACGGCCGTGACATCGGCACGGTGATCGCTCCCCACGCCGATCTGAAGCTGTTCGTGACCGCCTCGCCGGAAATTCGCGCGGCGCGCCGCCGGAAGGAGCTCGAGAAGCGCGGAATGCACGCCGGCTTCGTCGATGTCCTCGCCGACATCCGCGCGCGCGACGACCGCGACAGCCACCGCGAAGCGGCGCCGCTCAAGCAGGCGGACGACGCGATCCGGCTCGACACCAGTGATCTCGACGTCGAGCAGGCGATCGCCGAAGCGATCCGCCTGGCCGAGGAGAGGCTGAGCGCCGCCTAGCGCGGCGCCGCGGCGGAAGCGGCGGCGAGCGCTTGTTCCGGCTTCGCCTCGTCGAGCCCGTAGACATCGTCGGCGAAGGCGATCTGCCCGTCCTCGACCGTCGCCGTCAGATAGCTGATGTAGATCGGCACGCCGTGGTCGATCCGGACGAGTTGCTCGGCGTCGTCCGCCGGGGCGTCCGGCTCTCGACCCAGCAGCCATTGCGCGAGCCGCTCCGGATGCTCGACCCGGACGCAGCCAAGGCTGAGGTTGCGCCTGGCCTTCTTGAACAGCTCCTTGTGCGGCGTGTCGTGGAGGAAGATGCCGTAATCGTTGACGAAGCCGAACTTCATCTTGCCCATCATGTTGTTGGGCCCGGTGAGCTGGCGGATGTTGACCTCGACGTCGCCGGCCGCGACCGCTTTCCAGTCGATCGAGGCGGGGTCGACCAGCTCGACATTGTCGTACCCGAACGCCGAGACCGTCTGGTAGCGCGCCGCCTTGAGGTAGGAGACGCCGCGCTTGAGCACGATCGGCGCCACCTTGCGCCGGGCAACGTCCTGCGGGATGTGCCAGTAAGGGTTGAAGGTCACGTAATGGATCGTTCCGGCGATCAGCGGCGTCGGGAAGTCGCGCTTGCCGACGATCACCTTCATCGTATCGACGATCTGCCCGTCCTCCAGCATCAGCAGCCGGGCGTTGGCGACATCGACCAGGATCGCCCGGCCGCGCGCGGGGATCAGGCGCAACCGGTCGAGGGTCGCGCGGACGTGCGGGTCCGCGCCAGAGCCGTCGCTCGCCGCCTGCTCGCGCAAGGTCGAATAGAGCGGGTTGACCGCGGACACGCGCTCGACATGCGCGACCAGCGAGGCCGTACGCGCGGCCTCTTCGAGGATCGCCTGGGCCGAGGGCGCCGTCAGCGCGAGCGCCGGGTCGCCGTAGCTGATCCCGGCGACGGGCCGATCGAGCGCCTCGACATAGCGGACCCACGCGGCGGAAACGACCCGGTCGCCCGCGGGCAGGCCGCTCGCAAGCGCGCCCTCGACGGCCGATGCCAGCGCCGGTCCTTCGTCGAGGCCGTCGACCGGCGCCCGGCGCAGGATCTCGACCAGCTTCGCGGCGGCGGCTCGGCTGGTCGCGTCGCGCAGCCAGATCAGCGCGCCGGGATGGGCGGAATAATAAGGTGCGACGCTGCTGTCGGGTGCCGCTGCGGTCATCAGCGCGACTGCGGGCGCCGCCGGCGGCACCGGGGCGACGTCCGTCTCCTGCGCAAGCGCCGGCGCTGCGGCGGCGATGCCCGCCACGCCCAGCAACAAACTCCACCGGCGCATCGCCTGATCCCCTGTCCTACGCGAGGTCTGAATCATCGATTAGCCCAACTTGCCCTCGCATGGGGAGCGCTAATCTCGCCCCGGCCGAGGAAATTGAGGCACTTACGGTTGTCAGCGCGACCCGGTTCGCTGGACCGTGGCTGCCGCGACGGCGAACACCGGCTTGCCGTCGATGTTCCCCGGCGGCGAATAGCGGCAGACCAGATAGTCCATGTCCGC
>DASTID010000035.1:0-22872 GCA_035717905.1 Sphingomicrobium sp.
CGCTATGGCGGACAGGCCAAGCACCATGCGCTGGCCCCAGCGAAGCACGCCGAACAGCCTCGGCCGATCGTCCGACGCGGTGGCGATCGCCGCCTCGCGCATGACGACGCGCGACACGCCGAGCTCGCCCGGGATGCCGGCAATCGTGATGATTGCCAAAGCGAGGCCGTAATAACCGTAGCCCTCGACGCCCAGCATCCGCGCCAACTGGACGCCGACGGCGAAGCTCGCGACTGCCGCTCCGATGCGAACCGCCGCGCTGCCGGCAAGAGCGCGAACGAGATACGGGCCAAGTCCATCCCGGGACAGGTACCGTCGCCCTTTCCTGATGCGCTGCATGATCATGAGCCGCGGACGCCGATAGGGGGATGCGCCACTTCCAGCTGCTTTCTCAGCCCGCGTTCCACAAGTACATCCGGTACGGAATGAAGAACTCGGCGTTGACCGCGAAGTTGAGGAACACGAACAGGATCGCTGCGAGATAGGCGAGAATCGGCAAGATGATCACCGCCGGGCTGGTGCCGCGCAATGCGGTGTAGGGCAGCATCGTCAGCGCGAAAATCTGCAGCGGGGTCAAATAAAGCATCAGGCGGTCGAGCGACGTCGACGAGGGCACCAGCGGAAGCAGCGGGATCGCCGCCAGCGCCGCGAGGGCGAAGTTGCGCCACAAGGCCCGCTCATGGTCCGGTATGTCGGCGCGCCGGGCAATCAGGAGCAGGTACAGCAGGCTCGCAAGCAGGTTGATGGCGATTCGGTAGATGGTGCCCGACGACTGCAGCGTCTCGGTGAAATAATGCAGCGTGTAGGTCGCGAACGGCGCTCCGAGGAAGACGAAGCCGACGAGCACGATCGCCGACAGCCAGAGGATCGCCTGAAAGCGGTTCCTGGCGAACGACAGGCCGGCGAGCGGAAGCGTCAGGATTGCGCTCGCGTGGAACAGCGAAGCTACGAGCGTCCAGGCGATGAAGGCGCGGGTCCGCTTTTCCATGAACGCCACGAGGGCGAAGAACACGAATCCGATCGCGGTCGCCTGGCGCGTGCCGCTCATCGCGATCACGATCCCGAGATAGGGAATGGCCACCGCCACCGCGAGCCACGGGTTCGGCAATCGTCGCGCGAACGCCGTCAGGCCGAGGGTGAAGACCGTGCCGCACACAAGGTTCAGCGACCAATATCCCAGGCCCAGGCGGCTCAAGGCCCACATCAACGTGTAGAAGGCGGAATCGCCGCCGTGATCCTGGATCAATTGCGGCAGCGTCGTGCCGGCCGCCGAAACCCACTGGCGGTAATAATTCAGCCAGTCGACGCCGGTGCGGTAGCGCAGACCGATCATCAGGGTGAGGACGAACACCCCGATCCACAACGACCCGACCGGCTTGTCGCGCCGAAAGTCGGGGCGCGCCAGCAACGCGCCAAGAGCGAACAGGCCGAACAGCAGCCAATAGGGAATCACTGGCGCGGCCCGACGGGCGAGGACGGCGGCCGAATCTCCGCCGGGCGCGGCAGCGAGCGACCGGGCGAGCTAGCCTCGATGCCCGAACGGTCCACCGCGAATGAAGCCGGCTAACGGCGCCAGGGCGCGGCGCTGGCCAGTCGCACGTCGAGGTGGCTCTCCTCGGGCAGCAGGACGCGCAGCTTGCGGGTGCCGAAGTCGATAGAGACCCGCTTGAACGCCCGCATCGCGTTCATCCCGAGCAGCATCGCGGGCCGATCCCCGAGGCCCAGCTTGTCGAAGGCGTGCGCGTCGGCGAACACGACCGCCAGATGCTTGAGCTGGACGCCGCCGATGTCGAGCTCGCGAATGAACATATAGTCGCCCATGATCTGCTCGCCGGTGACCGAGATCAGCGCGACCTTCTCCATCGGCTTGGGATGTTTCCCGAGCAGCCGGCGGCGCAGGGCCGAATTGGCGATGGTGACTTCCGATCCCGTGTCGAGCACGACGGTCAGCGCGTGACCGTCGGCGGCGGCCTTGGTCACCACCAGGCGCCCGTTGAGGCGATTGGCGGTCACGACGATCGCGTCCGGCCCAACCTCCCGCGACGGCGCCGCCGAGGGCACGATCGACATGGTCTTCGATTCGAAATCGAACTGGACGCGCTGCGACTTGAGCGAGTCGACGCCGAGGATTCCGTCGGCGCCCATGTTGGCGCGGTCGAGCAGCGGAGCGTCGACCACCTTGACGTTCCTGCGGGTCAGCTGGAGGCTTGGCACGGTTGCGGTCGCAACCCTGGTCACTCCGGCGATGCTGTGCAGCGCCGCCGCATTGCCGCTCGGCAGGTTGAGCCGCTCGGCAAGGTCGCGCGAGATGGCGGTCCGCTCGGAGCCCGTGTCGACCAGGAACCGATAAGGGCCGGTCCCGGACAGGCGCACCGGAACGGTCATCCGCTCGTTCCCGTCGTTGCGGAAACGCACGTCTTCGGTCTGGGTGGTCTTGTCGGGCGGATGCTGCGCCGAAACAGCCTCGATCTCCGTCGCCCGCGTCTGGGCAACAAGCGGCGGCGCCGCAACCGTGGCCAGCATGCCGATCGCCAACAGGGTTCGCGCCATCGTGCCTCCTCGCTCGAGACTAGGCCGCATGACGCGGCGGATCAAACGTCGACTGAAACGGTAGTGACGGCAACCAACTGGTAAGGCTGCGTTGCTAGCTAGGCGACAAGTGGGGGCCGGGCAACGCTGTGCCGGCAATTGGATCGACAGCGCAATATCGCAGGCGGAGCTGCATGCTGGACGAACGGCCGGTCGAAACCACCCTCTACTCACTGTCGGAATCTGCACCCCATCCGAGGCGGCGACGCCGCTCGGAGCGTCATTTGAGCCTGCTTCGGGTCGGCTCGCTGATGATCGACGGCAAGCACGAGCTGTGCCTGATCAAGAACATCTCGGCCGGCGGAATGCTGATCCGCCCTTATTGCCGAATCGCCGAAGGCACCGAGTTGTCGATCGAGCTCAAACAGGGTGAGCCGGTCCGCGGCATCGCGCGGTGGATCAAGGACCAGCATGTCGGCGTCGCGTTCGACTCGCCGATCGACGTCGTCAGCCTGATTGCGACGTCGGCCGGCGCTCCGCGCCCGCGGATGCCGCGGGTCGAGGTCGACGGGACGGCCTGGCTGCGCGAGGGCGCGACGGTCCATCGCATGCGGCTGGTCAATGTGTCCCAGGGCGGCGTGAAGGTCCTCGGCGAGAGCGATCTGCCGGTCGGCGCGGAGGTCATCGTCACGCTCAGCGGCCTGCCTCCGGCTCCCGCGGTCGTGCGGTGGACGAACGACGGCGGCTATGGCGTCACGTTCAACCGCGCGCTGGCGCTACCGCTGCTGGTCGGCTGGCTTCAGGAACAGCAGCAACGGCAGCGCTCGCGCGCCGCCGGCTGATCAGTCGCCGGGCTTGCTCATCGGCGCGGCTGTCATCCACCGCTCGACCATCTTGCGCTCGTCCGCGGTGAGCGGGCGGCAAGCCAGGCCCGGGCGCCGGAAATCCGGCTGCATCCGCGGCCGCGGCTTCGGCACGTTGCGCAGCACCTGGTCGGCCTGAAGCGGCCGAGCGAAGGCGAGGCCGGCGAAGGACCCCTCGACCCAGGCGACGCGGCTCTTCACGCGCAAATCGTTGCGCTCGAAGAAGGTCGTCGCACCCTCCAGCGGCAAGCGTTCGCCCTCGATCAGCGCGCCCTCCTGCGACAGGTTGCGCAGCTTGACCGCGTGCGAGACGCCGGCGATCTCGACGCTCGCGGCGAGGAGAACCGGCGACCGGCGGCCACGGCGGTTCTGATTGATGCTGCTCTCGTCCATGGCACAGCCCTAGCCCGGTTTGGTAAAGCTTCATTTAATGCGGCTGGCCCACGCGACGGAACGGGCGTCCCGCGCCGTCCGTTCGACGCGCGAGGAGGCCAGCATGGGAAAGAACAAGCGCGACACCGACGATGAGCTGATCGAGCGGGCGGAAGAGCTTCCGACACCCGCGCAGGGCGGCGCCGAGGGCGGCAACCTCGCGCGCGATATCGGCGCGGAGGACGAGGAGGAGCGGTTCGTCGAGGGGAAGACGGGAGTCACCCGCGTCCGCAAGAGCGACGAGGACGATGCGGCGATGCGCTCGCGCGACCGCGACAAGCGCTAGGCCCGGCGGAACAGCAGCATCAGATTATTGGCGGGCATCGCCCGCACTTCGGGAAACGCGAAATGCGGCTCGGCCGCCGCGGCGAAATCCTCGACCCGGCGCAGCCCCCATGCGGGATTGCGGCGCTTGAGGTCGGCATCGAAATCGCGGTTGCTCGGCGCGGTCGGAACGTCGTCCTTCAGCCACGGCCCATAGAGGATCAGCGGACTGCCGGCGCACAGCAGGCGCGCGGCGCCGGCGATCAGCCCCAGCGCCGAATCCCACGGGCTGATGTGGACCATGTTGATGCTCAGCACGGCCTCCGCCCGATCGATCGGCCAGTCGGACGACGCGGCGTCGATCGCGATCGGAGCATGGAGATTCGGCCGGTCCGCTTCGGCCCGCCACGCGGCGATCGAGGCGAGGGCCTCGGGGTGGATGTCGCTCGGCTGCCAGTCGAGGCCGGGAAAGCGCCCGGCGAAACAGGCGGCGTGCTCGCCCGTCCCGCTGGCAATCTCGACCACGAGGCCGCGCTCGGGCAGCCAATCGGTCAGGACCTCGGCGATCGGCTCGCGGTTGCGCGATGCGGCCGGCGCGGAGCGGCGGGCGCCCGCCGCCGGTGCTTCATAGAAGCGCTGGTCGCCGCTCATTCCGCCGCCTGCGCCGGCTCCGCGTCGCGATAGACCAGCACCGGCTTCCGCGCCGCCAGAGTCTCGTCGAGCCGGCGCCGCGGTGCGTGCACCGGCGCCATCTTGAGGCCTTGGTCGCCGGCCCTCGCCCGCTGAGCGATCGCGCGCGCGGCCATGATGAACTGGTCGAGGCTCGCCTTCGACTCAGTCTCGGTCGGCTCGACCAGCATCGCGCCGTGGACGACCAGCGGGAAATACATGGTCATCGGGTGGAAGCCCTCGTCGATCAGCGCCTTGGCGAGGTCGAGCGTGTTGACGTCGCCGGCGAAGCCTTTGTCGGAGAAGATCGCCTCGTGCATGCACGGGCCGCTGCCGGCAAACGGCGCGTCGAGCACGTCCTGCAGACTGCGCAGGACGTAATTGGCGTTGAGCACCGCATCCTCGGCAACCTGCTTGAGGCCATCGGCGCCGTGGCTGAGGATATAGGCGAGCGCGCGGGTGAACATGCCCATCTGGCCGTGGAACGCGACCATGCGCCCGAACGCGTCGGGATGCTCGTCCCCGGCATTTTCCTCCTCGATCAGGCGGAGCGTTCCGTCGGCGGCTTGGGTGACGAACGGCAAAGGCGCGTACGGCGCGAGCGCCTCGGATAGCACCACCGGTCCGGAGCCCGGCCCGCCGCCGCCGTGGGGGGTCGAGAAAGTCTTGTGGAGGTTGATGTGCATCGCGTCGATGCCGAGGTCGCCGGGGCGGACCTTGCCGACGATCGCGTTGAAGTTGGCCCCGTCGCAATAGACGAAGGCGCCCGCCGCATGGACCGCTTCCGAAATCGCGATCATGTCGGGCTCGAACAGCCCGCAGGTGTTGGGGTTGGTGATCATCACCGCCGCCACGTCCGGCCCGAGCCGCGACTTCAAGGCGTCGAGGTCGACGCGCCCGGCCGTGTTGGCGGGGATGTTCTCGACCCGGTAGCCGGCGAAGGCCGCGGTCGCCGGGTTGGTGCCGTGCGCGCTTTCGGGCACCAGCACGACCGCGCGCTTGTCGCCGCGCGCCTCGAGCGCCGCGCGGATGCACAGCAGGCCGCACAGCTCGCCGTGCGCCCCGGCCTTGGGGCTCATCGCGACCGCGGGCATGCCGGTGAGCGCGAGCAGCCAGCGCGCGAGCTCATCGATCACCTGCAGCGCGCCCTGGAGGGTTTCCTGCGGCTGGAGCGGGTGGACGTCGGCGAAGCCCGCCATCCGCGCGACCTTCTCATTGAGGCGCGGGTTGTGCTTCATGGTGCACGAGCCGAGCGGGAACAGCCCGAGGTCGATCGCGTAGTTCTGGCGCGACAGGCGCGTGTAGTGGCGCACGGCCTCGGGCTCGGAGAGACCGGGCAGGCCGATTGGGCGGGTGCGGTGGAGGTTCTCCAACCTGTGCCCCGGCGCAGGCCGGGGTCCAGGAGCGCCGGAAGGCACTGCTGCCGCAGCGCCCTGGGCCCCGGCCTTCGCCGGGGTACAGTCGAAATCGACCCCGGTCTGCTCGGTGCTTCCAATCTCGAAGATCAGCGGCTCCTCGAGCATCAGCGCGCGATTGCCGGTAACGGTCCGCGCTTCACCCTGCTCGTTGGCGGGGGCAGTCGGCCGCCAGCCGGACGGATTGACGGTCATCGCACGGCCTCCCGCAGCGCCGCTTCCAGCGCGGAAATATCCTCGTCGGTCGCCGTCTCGGTGACCGCGACGACCATACCGTTCTGCAAGGCCTCGGCTCCGGGATAGAGCCTTCCGAGCGACACGCCGCCGAGCACGCCCTTCTCGACCATCGCGTGAACCGCCGGCCGCGCCTCGACCGGCAGCTTGAGCGCGAACTCGTTGAAGAAGGCGCCGTTGACCAGCTCGACGCCCGGGACGGCTGCCAACCGCTCCGCCGCCTCGCACGCGCGCGCGTGATTCAGGGAAGCGAGTTGCCTCAGGCCCTTCTCGCCGAGCAACGTCAGATGGGCGGTGAAGGCGAGCGCACACAGCACCGAGCTGGTGCAGATGTTCGACGTCGCTTTCTCGCGGCGGATGTGCTGCTCGCGCGTCGACAGCGTCAGGACGAAGCCGCGCTTGCCCTCGGCATCGACGGTTTCGCCGGCCAGCCGGCCCGGCATCTGCCGCACATGCTTCTCGCGGCAGGCGAACAGGCCGACATAGGGCCCGCCGAACTGCAGCCCGACGCCGATCGACTGGCCTTCGCCGACGACGATGTCGGCGCCCATCTCGCCCGGCGACTTGATTAGCCCCAGCGCGACCGGCTCCGTCACCACCGCTATCAGCAGCGCGCCGGCGGCGTGCGCCGCGTCAGCGATCGGGGTGAGGTCCGCGATCCGGCCAAGGATGTCGGGATATTGGACCACGACCGCGCTGGTCTCGCCGTCGATCCCAGCGATCAGGCGGCCGGCGTCCGTCGCCCCGGTCAGGTCCGGGAGCGCCGTCTCGAGTTGGTCGCCGGTGAACTGCGCCATGGTCGTCGCGACGCTGACGTAATGCGGGTGCACGCCCGACGAGACGATGGTCTTCGGCCTGCGCGTGATGCGGTGGGCCATGAGGATCGCTTCCCACATCGCGGTCGAGCCGTCGTACATCGAGGCGTTGGCGACCTCGCACCCGAACAGCCGCGCGACCTGCGTCTGGAACTCGAACATCATTTGGAGCGTGCCCTGCGCGATCTCGGGCTGGTAGGGCGTGTAGCTGGTCAGGAACTCGCCGCGCTGGATGATGTGGTCGACGCTCGCCGGGATGTGGTGCTTGTAGGCGCCGCAGCCGAGGAAGAAGGGCACCTCGCCGGCGACCATGTTCCTGCGCGACAAGGCGCTCATGTGCCGCTCGACCGCGATCTCCGAGGCGTGCGGCGGCAGGCCCTCGATCGGGCCCTTGAGGCGAAGCGCCTCCGGCACGTCGCGAAAGAGCTGGTCGATCGAGCTTGCGCCGATGACGCGGAGCATCTCACTCCGGTCGGCGTCGCTCAGGGGTAGATACCTCACTGAATTTCCTTCTTCGTCACCCCCGCGAAAGCGGGGGTCCCGCTTCCGTTCGGGGCCAAGAACAAGCGGGATTCCCGCTTTTGCGGGAATGACGGGTGTTGATCATGCCGGCTTCCTCATGATGAAGCGGAGGCGGACATAATCGGCGACGCTGGAGCCGACTCGATCGGCGACGGCGGCGGCGAGATCGGCGCGCTCTTCCTCGGGCACGCCGGCGCGGTCGAGCCAGCCCTTGCGGAAGGTCGTGACCCAAGCGGCAACGCCATGCGCGATCGGCGTCGGACGCTCGATCAGCCGAGCGTCGATGTCGCGGAAACCGACCGATTCATACAAAGCGGCGAATTCTTCGACCCCGGGATACCAGTTGGCGGCATAGGTCGGCGGACCGTAGCCGCGCGCGACCAGCACGTCGTCGAGCGCCTCGCGCAGGGTCGCGAGATTGCCCTCGCCGCCCATCTCGCCGGCGAACCGCCCGCCGTTCTTCAGCGCGAACCAGATCGCGCGGGCGGCCCGCTCCTTGTCGAGCACCCAGTGCAGGGTCGCGTTGGAGAAGGCCGCATCGAACGCCTCGCCGAATTTGAGGTCGGCGGCGTCCATCAGCCGCGCGTCGAGCCCCTTGGCCCGCGCCGCACCGATCATGTCGAGCGAATTGTCGATCCCGACCACGCTCGCGCCGCGCTCGACGATCTTCTGGGTCAGCGTGCCGTCGCCGCACCCGACGTCGAGGATATGCTCGCCCGGCTGCGGGTCGAGCAGGTCGAGCGCGGCCTGGCCGAGCTCGGCGACGAAGCCGCCGACGCGTGCGTAATCGGCGGGGTCCCACGTGCTGGTCGAGAGTGGGGTTGGCTTCAAAGCGTCTTCACCCACTCGCGATAGGCGGCTTCGTCCATCAGGCCTTCGACTTCGGCCGGGTCGTCCAGCTTGAGCCTGAAGAACCAGCCCTCGCCCTCGGGATCGCGGTTGATGACCGCGGGATCGTCGGCGATCGCCGGGTTGCCCTCGGTCACTTCGCCCGAGACCGGCGCATAGACGTCCGACGCCGCCTTGACCGATTCGACCACGGCCGCCTCCTGCCCCTTGGCGACGTGGCGACCCGCCTCGGGCGCTTCGGCGAAGACGATGTCGCCGAGCGCTTCCTGCGCGTGGCTGGAAATGCCGACCGTGGCCTGGTCGCCCTCGACCCGGACCCATTCATGCTCCTTGGTGAAATAGAGGCTCATCAGGCGGCTCCCTTGCGGTGGTAGCGGTGGGGGACGAACGGCATCGCGGCGACGCGCGCGTCGAACAATTTGCCGCGCTGCTCGAGCTTCAAGGCGGTGCCCGGTTCGGCGAGCGGGGCCGCGACATAGCCCATTGCGATCAGCCGCTGCCGCGACGGCGAGAAGCCGCCGCTGGTGATTCGGCCGACTTCGCTGCCTTCGCCGTCGAGCACCAGCGCGCCCTCGCGCACCGGCTGGCGCCCATCGACGTCGAAGCCGACGCGCAGCTGCGCCGCGCCGTTCTCAAGCTCGGCGAGGATGCGCAGGGCGCCGGCGAAGCCACCGTCGGCGCGGCGGCGCTTGTTGATCGCGAAACTGAGGCCGGCCATCACCGGCGTCGTCGAGCGGTCCAGGTCGTGGCCGTAGAGCGGCAGGCCGGCTTCGAGCCGCAGCGAATCGCGCGCGCCGAGGCCGATCGGCTTCGCCAGCTCATTGGCAACGATCGCGTCCGCCAGCGCCGCAGCCGCGCCCGCCGGAACCGAAATCTCGAACCCGTCCTCGCCGGTATAGCCCGAGCGGCTGATCCACAGCGCCTGGCCTAGCGCGTGGAACGCGCGGCCCTGCATGAAGCCGAGCTCGCCGACGCCGGGGACGATCGGTTCGAGCACCTCGGCCGCGCGCGGGCCCTGCAGCGCGAGCAGCGCCTGCTCCTTCATATGGTCGACGACGACTTCGCCGGGGAGCCTCGTCTCGAACTCGTGGATGTCGCCGTGCTTGGTCGCGCCGTTAACCACCACGTAGAAATCGTCGCCGCGCCGGGTCGCCATCAAATCATCGATGATCCCGCCGTCCTCGTCGAGGAGCAGCGAATATTTGAGCTTCATGTCGCCGAGACCCTGAAGGTCGGCCGGCAGCAGCCGCTCGAGCGCATTATCCGCGCCGCGCCCGTGGATCAGCAACTGGCCCATATGGCTGACGTCGAACAGGCCGGCATTCTCGCGGGTCCACAAATGCTCGGCGATGATCCCTTCATATTGGACCGGCATCTCGTAGCCTGCGAACGGGACCATCCGCGCGCCGCGGGCGCGGTGCCATGAATCGAGCGGCAGCTGCTCGAGCGGCGCCGGGGCCGCCCCGTCGCCGCCGCGCGGATCGCCGCTGTAGGGCGTGCCCCGTGCCTGGGTCTCGTCGGTCGGGCCGCTGTGGACTTCCTTGCTCATCGCACGCTCCGGATCAGGTGACGACAGCCAACGCTCAAGCGCGCGGTTCGGCCATCGCCCCCGTCTGTCCCTAGCGCCTGAGAGCTTTGCCCCTTCGGCGGCCCATCGTCGCGCAAAGCGGCGATGGACACTTTCCAGACTGTCTCGACGCGCGCGGTCCTGAAGCCTGAGAGATTCCGGGGGCGGTTGCTCCTTCGGCGCCCGCCAAAGCCCCGAAAGGCGAAGGCGGGACTCTCCCGCGCGGCCTTCCGACGGAGCTGGCCCGCCGGCGACGCGCACGCCTTGGCCGCGCCGGTCGGACGAGTCAACGCGATTGAGCCGCGCCGCTAGCGCGTGGCGTTGTAGCGGAGCTGATCGGTGGTCAGCTCGAAGCCGACGAGATGCTCGAACGTCGCGTTGGCGACTGCCGCGCGCACGGCGGGATCGCTCATCGGGTCGACCGCGGCCTCGGCCTCGCCGGCCTTGCGCCGCCGTGTCAGGATCTCCCGCACGTTGGCCGGCAAGGTCGCCGCGCCGCGGTTGACGCGGACCGTCGCCTGGACCTGGGCCCAGGCGTGGACGTCGCCCGCAGCGAAGTTGAGGGCCGCCTGGCCGACGCGTTTGGCCGCGACTTTTCCGCTGCCCTGCAGAGCGACGTTGAAATAGGGCACGACGACCTGCCGCGCCGGCCCGGCGTCGCGGCGCAGCGCGACAATCGTGAAGGTCGCGGTCGAGACCACGTCATTGCCGGCATCCTGGCAGGTGGCGCGAACATCGGAAATCGCGGCGGTCACGTCGATCGCGCGCGAATCCGTGCTGTTCGGCGGATTGAACAAAGTGATGTCGCCGGTTCCCGCGGGGACTCCGGGGATCGGGCAGGCGCTGCGCACCGCATAGACGCCCCCTTCGAGGACGTCGCCTTTATGGACGCACGCGCCGGGCAGCGTCAGGACAAGCAGTGCGGCGAGGCGGAGCTTCACGATGCGGCCATTCCTTTGAAACGGGGTCGAGTGGGCGAGCGGCGTTCATAGGAAGGCCCTTCTAAGCCTGCAAGCGATGCCTTACATCGCGCCCGCAATGTCCGACCGCCCTCCCCTCAAGGTGCTGATCGCCGCGCCGCGCGGCTTTTGCGCCGGCGTTGATCGCGCGATCCAGATCGTCGAGCTGGCGATCGAACGGTTCGGGCCGCCGGTCTACGTGCGGCACGAGATCGTCCACAACCGCTTCGTCGTCGAGCGGCTGAAGCGCATGGGCGCGCTGTTCGTCGACGAGCTGGCGGAGGTGCCGGACGACCGGCCGGTCGTCTTTTCGGCGCACGGCGTGCCCAAGTCGGTGCCGGCCGAGGCGCAGCACCGCAACCTCACCTATGTCGATGCGACCTGCCCGCTCGTGTCCAAGGTCCATCGCCAGGCCGAGCGGCTGATCGCGGAAGGACGCCATATCCTATTCATCGGCCATGCCGGCCACCCCGAGGTGATCGGCACGTTCGGCCAGGTGCCGGCCGGCGCAATCACGCTGATCGAGACGCTCGACGATGTCGCGCGGCTGGAGATCGGCGATGACCGCGCGCTCGCGTTCCTCACCCAGACCACGCTTTCGGTCGACGACACCGCCGCGATCGTCGCCGCGCTCAAGGCGCGCTTTCCGGCGATTCGCGCGCCGCGCAGCGAAGACATCTGCTACGCGACGTCCAATCGGCAGGCGGCGGTCAAGGCGATCGCCGGCGAATGCGACCGGATGCTGGTGATCGGCGCGCCCAACAGCAGCAACTCCCTGCGGCTGGCCGAGGTCGCGGAGCGGATGGGGGTACCCTCGCGGCTGATCGAGCGCGCGGCGGACATCGATTGGGAATGGCTTGGCCAGCCGAAAACGGTCGGCATCACCGCGGGGGCGTCGGCGCCGGAAGTGCTCGTGCGCGAAGTTGTCGAGGCACTCGGCGAGCGATTCGATGTCGATGCCCAAGAGGCCGACCACAATCCCGAGCGGATGACGTTCAAGCTCCCGCGCGAGCTCGTGGCGTGACGTGAACGAGCTTCCGCTGGTCGACATGTTCACCGACGGCGCGTGCCGCGGCAACCCGGGCCCGGGCGGCTGGGCGGCCCTGCTCAGGACCGGCGCCAAGGAGCGCGAGATTGCGGGCGGCGAGCCGCTGACGACCAACAACCGGATGGAGCTGCTCGCCGCGATCAAGGGCCTGGAAGCGCTCAAGAAGCCCTGCCGAGTCCAGCTTCACACCGACAGCATCTATGTCCGCGACGGGATCACCCGCTGGATCCACAAGTGGCGGCAGAACGGCTGGCGCACGTCGGACAAGAAGCCGGTCAAGAACGCCGAGCTGTGGCAGGCGCTGCTCGACGCCGCCGAGCCGCACCGGGTCGAGTGGCGCTGGGTCAAGGGCCACAGCGGTCACCCGGAGAACGACCGGGTCGATGCCCTGGCCTGCGCCGCCGCCGACGACCAGCGCCGCCACCACCGCCTCTGATCAGCCGAACCGCGCAGGCGAGAAAATCGCGGGGTCGATGGTCGCCACCATCGGGTCGGGCGGTTCGCCGAGCAGGGCCGCCGAGGCGAGTTTCGCCGCCGCCGGCGCGGTCTGGATGCCGAAGCCGCCCTGCCCGGCGCACCAGAAGAAGCCCGGCTGCTCGGGCGCGAAGCCGTAGACCGGCAGCCGATCGGGCGCGAACGAGCGCAGGCCCGCCCAGGTTCGCTCGACGCGCTCGACCGGCCAGTCCACCACCCGCTCGAACCGGGCGATGGCGGTGGCGACGTCGATCTCGTCGGGCGCGGCGTCGCACGCTTCGGTCGGGATCTCGTCGTGCGGACTGAGCCAGATGCTGCGCTCGCCCTCGCCCTTGAAGTAGAAAGTGCCGTCGGCGTCGTCGACCAGCGGCAGGTCGCGCAAGCCGCCGCGGCCGACACGCAATTGAACCATCGTCCGTCGCTTGGCGGAAATTCCGAGCGGCCGCGCGCCGCACGCTTCCGCGACCGCGTCGGCCCATGCGCCGGCGGCGTCGACGAGGATCGCCGAGCGCCTCGCCGAGCCATCCGCGAATCGGACCGTCCAGCGTCCGGCGCTGAAATCCGCGGCGACGAGCCGCGCACCGGTCGCGATCTCGCCGCCGCGACGCCTGAACCGCCGCAGAAAGGCCGCGTGCAGTCCCGCGACATCGATGTCGGCGCAGCCCGGCTCGAGCACGCCGAATCGCCACTCGGACCGAATCCCGGGCAAAAGCCGTTCGAGCTCGCCGCGCTCGATTCGGCGACATTCGACGCCGTCGGGCAGCGCCGCCCAGCCGGCGCGGGACAAATGAAGCGCGCCGCGGGTGCGCAAAAACCCGCTTTTCGAAAAGTCGGCCGGCGGCTGGTCGAGAAACTTGCGCGACGCGCCGGACAGGCGCGCGACTTTCGCGCCGCCGTAGCTTTCGAGCCAGAAAGCGGCTGAGCGGCCGGTCGCGTGGTAGCCGCAATGGTCCTCCGCCTCGACGATCAGGGTCCGGCGCTTGCCCGCGATCTCGGCGCCGAGGCTCGCGCCGCCGATTCCGCCGCCGACGATGATGACGTCCCAATCGCTCATCTTAATCTCGGTTACGAATTTGAAAGCCGCGCCGTCTAGGGGTGGCGGCCATGATCAATGGACTGTTTACCGGAGGCCTGCTCGTCGCCCTCGCCGCGATCCTCGTCGTGGCGGCCGCGGTCGACGTGCGGACGTTCACCATCTCGAACCGGCTCAACGCCACCGTCGCCTTGCTGGCGCCGCTGTACTGGCTGTCGGTCGGCATGGCGCCGTGGCCGGGATTCGCAGTTCAGCTGATCGCCGCAATCGTCGTCTTCCTGCTGTTCGCGCTGGCCTTCTTCGCTGGCATGATGGGCGGCGGAGACGTCAAGCTCGCGGCCGCGCTCGCTTTGTGGTTCCCGCCTTATGTCACGCTCAAGCTGATCGTGTTGATGTCCGCCGCGGGCGGGTTGCTGACGCTGATCGTGCTTGGCTGGCATGCGTGGAAATCGCGCGAGGGACGGCCCGAAGTTCCGTACGGAGTCGCGATCGCCTGTGGCGGTCTCGCGATTCTCACCCAACGCTTTCTTAACCAATTTGCCTGATGTGTGAGGCTGTTCTGGGGGCCCTTCAAGGGGAGGCGATCGCGCCATGGATGTGAAGAAAGTCGCGCTGCTGGTTGGAGCGCTCGTCATCGCGGTGGTCACCGCAGTGATGGCGAAAAACATGTTCGCTGGCGCCGGGGCGCATCAGGCGGCCGCCGCAACGACGGTGCCCGTCGGGCCCAAGGTGCTCGTCGCCAAGAAAGCGCTGCCGGTCGGCACGATCATCGACGCGGAGAGCTTTGCCTATCAGCCCTGGCCCAAGGAGCTGATGCAGAGCGCTTATTATGTCGAGGGCGCAACTGACAGCGATCCCAAGCAGCTGCTCGGCACCGTCGTGCGCTTCGCGATCACGGCCGGTCAGCCGGTCACCCGCGGCTCGCTGGTCGGGCCGCAGGACCGCGGCTTCCTCGCCGCGGCGCTCGGCCCCGGAATGCGCGCAATCACGGTTCCAGTGAACGCGACCGGCGGCGTCGCCGGCTTCGTATTCCCGGGCGACCATGTCGATTTGATGCTGACCCAGGAAGTCCGCGGTGGCGGCGATGGGCCGCCGCTCAAGGTTTCGGAAACGATCGTCCGCAACATCCGCGTGCTCGCGACCGATCAGCGGACGACCAGCACCAACGAGGAAGGCAAGACCGTGGTCAAGGCCTTCTCCAACGTGACCCTGGAAGTCACGCCGCGGATCGCCGAGAAGGTCTCGGTCGCGCAGACCATCGGTACGCTGTCGCTGTCGCTGCGTGCGATCGCCGACAACACGGCCGAGCTGGAGCGCGCCGTCGCCGCCGGCGACGTCAAGATCCCGGCGAATGCGGATCCGACGCAGGAGCGCCAGATGCTCCTCGCAATCTCCAATCGCCCGGCCGACAGCAACCCGACCTACAGCACTGGCGGCGACGTGTCGCGGTTCCAGCGGCGCAGCGTCCCTGCCCGTACCGACGACAAGGCCGCGCAGTTCGCTCAGGCCATGACCGGTCTCGGCAAGGGCCTCGGTCAGGCACTGTCCGGTCAGCCCGGCGCGCTGAGCGCATCGACGGGTCCGGTGGTCCGCGTCGCTCGCGGCAACAACGTCAGCTACGTCCCGGTGGGAGCTCGCTAACATGAAGTATCGTGCAATCAGCCGCCGGGCGCGTCTCGGCACCGCAATGGCGGCCGTGGCGCTTGCGCTCGGCAGTGCCGCCGCGGCGATCCCGACCGCTGCCGAGGCAGCGGCCGTCCGCCCGGCCGAGAACCTCAACCTGAGCCAGGGAACGGGGACTCTCGTCCGCCTGTCCGAGCCGATGACCGACGTGTTCGTCGCCAACGACGCAGTTGCCGATGTCCAGGTCCGTTCGTCGACCCAGCTCTACGTGTTCGGCAAAGGCCGGGGCGAAACGACGGTTTATGCGAGCACGAAGTCGGGCCGCGTCGTCTATGCCGCCAACGTTCGCGTCGGCAGCAACATCGGTTCCGTCAGCGAGATGCTCAACCTGGCGATGCCCGAAGCGAGCATCCAGGCGACGCCGATGAACAATCTCGTCCTGCTGACCGGCACCGTCGCCAGTCCGGAGGACGTGGCCGAGGCGCAGCGCCTGGTCCAGGCCTATGTCGGCGACGGAACGCAGGTCGTCACCCGGCTGCGGACCGCAACGCCGCTGCAGGTGATGCTGAAGGTTCGCGTCGCCGAGGTGAACCGGACGCTGATGAAGAATGTCGGCGTCAACCTGCTCAACCGCGATACCGGCAGCAGCACGCTGTTCGGGATCGGCCAGGGCAACCCCGGATCGATCAACGTCGTCAAGGGCCCGGCGGACCCGGGCTCGGGCGTCACTCCGGAGACTGTCACCGGCGCGACCTTCAAGAACGCCGTCGCCGGCACCACGCTCGGCATCTTCGGGCACATCTTCGGCACCGACCTGCTCGGCACCGTCGACCTGCTGCAGAAGGACGGCTTCGTGACCACGCTCGCCGAACCGACGCTGACCGCGCTTTCGGGCGAAACCGCCAGCTTCCTTGCCGGCGGCGAGTTCCCGATCCCGGTTTCACAGTCGCTCGGCACCGTGACCATCGAATACAAGCAATATGGCGTCGGCCTGTCGTTCACTCCGATCGTGCTGGCCGACGGGCGCATCTCGATGCGCGTCCGGCCGGAGGTCAGCGAGCTGTCGAACGAAGGCAGCATCACGCTCAACAATTTCGTGGTCCCGGCGCTGACTACCCGGCGCGCCGAAACGACGGTCGAGCTCGGCTCGGGCCAGTCGTTCATGATCGCGGGGCTGCTGCGCAACCACAACACCAACGACATCACCAAGGCGCCGTTCCTCGGCGACCTGCCGATCCTCGGCGCGCTGTTCCGCTCGACGGCCTACCGCAACGACCAAACCGAGCTGGTGGTGATCGTCACGCCTTATCTCGTGAAGCCGGTCTCGACCCAGCTCGCGACGCCGATCGACGGGTATCGCAACCCCACCGACGGCGGCTCGATGCTCCTGGGCCAGACTTACCAGGGCACCAGCGGCGTGCGTACGCCGACCGCCGTGTCGGCGCCCGCGCCGGCGGCTCCGGTCGCCGCGGGCGGCGGCGTCGCTGCCCCGGGATTCAAGCTGTGAAGCGCGGAACTATCAGGAAGGATGCGACGATGCGTTCCAAACTCGTCCTTATCGCTCTGGGCTCCGCGCTCGCGGCCTGCCGCGCCGGCGTCGGTGACATGCCCGAGCGCGGCCTTGCCGCCGTCAACGTCCCGGTCGTGACCACGGCCGATTACGTGTTCGACGCGTCGGCTCCCGGCGGCACGCTCGCCGCCGGCGAAGCCGACCGGCTCAACGGCTGGTTCCAGGGTCTCGGCCTCGCTTATGGCGACGTCGTCTATGTCGACGGCGCCTACGGCGCTCCGGCGCGGGCCCAGGTCGCCGATGTCGCCGGCCGCTATGGCATTTTGATCCAGCCCGGCGCTCCGGTGACCGCCGGCGTGGTGCAGCCCGACTCCGTCCGCGTGGTCGTCAGCCGCCGCCGCGCCGAGGTGCCCGGCTGCCCCAATTGGAGCGTGCCGTCGGCGCCCAACGTCGAGAACCGCAACATGTCGAACTACGGCTGCGCGGTGAACTCGAACCTGGCGGCGATGATCGCCGATCCGGTCGACCTGATCCACGGCCGCGAAGGCACGGGCGTCAGCGATGTCTCCGCCGCCTCCAAGGCGATCGAGCTCTATCGCACCACTCCGCCGAGCGGCGCCAAGGGGCTTCAGGAAGTCAACACCAAGAAGGGCAACTAGTGATGAACGCTCCGTTCCAAGCACGCGCCGGCTTGCGCGATCCGTTCACCGCTTTCGTCTGCGACGATGCGACGGCGGACATGCTGCGCCCGGTCGCGGTCGAGCACGGCTGGTCGCCCGAGAAGGTGAACAAGGGCGGCCTGCGTAATGCCGTCCAGTCGCTGTCGGTGTCGGCGAGCCCGAACATCCTGTTCGTCGACCTCAGCGAATCGGCCGATCCGCTGAACGACATCAACGCACTCGCAGAGGTGTGCGAGCCGGGAACGATCGTGATCGCGTCCGGCACCGTCAACGACGTGCGCCTTTACCGCGACCTCGTCGCCAGCGGCATCCACGATTATCTGCTCAAGCCGTTCACGGTCGACCAGCTGCGCGACACGTTCGCGCACGCGCAGACGATCCTGTCGGGCCCGCGCGGCGAGGCCCAGGCCGACAAGCCGCATGTGATGGCCGCGGTGATCGGCGTCCGCGGCGGCGTCGGCGCATCGACGATCGCGACCTCGCTCGCCTGGCTGCTCGGGGAGAAGTCGCACCGCACGACGGCGCTGCTCGACCTCGACATTCACTTCGGCACCGGTGCGCTGGCGCTCGACCTCGAGCCGGGCCGCGGCCTCACCGACGCGATCGAAAACCCGAGCCGTATCGACGGGCTGTTCATCGAGCGCGCGATGGTTCGCGCCAACGAGCGGCTGTCGGTGCTGTCGGCCGAGGCGCCGATCCACCAGCCGCTGGTGTCCGACGGAACCGCCTTCTTCCAGCTCCAGGAAGAGATGCGCAACGCCTTCGAATCGACCGTGCTCGACCTGCCGCGGCACATGCTGATCCAGTATCCGCACCTCGTCCACGATGCCCATGTGGCGATCGTGGTGGCGGAGCTGACGCTGGCCGCCACGCGCGACACGATCCGGGTGCTCGCCTGGCTGAAATCGAACGCGCCGCAGACCAAGGTCATCGTCATTGCCAACGGCGTGCCCTCGGGCGGCGCGCTGGAGATCAGCCGCAAGGATTTCGAGCAGTCGATCGAGCGCAACGTCGACCTCGTCTTCCCGTTCGACAGCAAGCTCGCCGCGCAGGCGGCCAAGCTCGGCAAGCCCATGGCCGAAGTCGCCGGCGGCAAGATGACGGCGCCGTTCAACACGCTTTCGACGATGGTCCTCAGCAACGCCAGCGAAGAGGGCGTCGCGATCGAGAACACCGCCGTCGCGGGCGCGAAGTCGCTGGTCGGCAACCTGAAGTCGATGCTGTCGAAGCCGAAGCCACAGGCCCAGGCGGCGGCGTAACTGGTTACCGGGCCGGCAAGCGCGCCGGCTCAGCGAACGAGAGGCTAAGGCACGAATGCTTCTTTGGCTCATCATGATCGGCGGCGGCGGCGCCCTGGTGCTGGCGTTCGCGGCATTGCGCGGCCCCTCGGCGTCGAAGGCGCTCAAGCGGCGCATCGAGCTCGTCAAGGAGCGGCATGGCGACGTGCTCGCCGGCAGCGCCCAGGCGCAGATCCGCAAGCTGCTCGCCGAACGCGCGAGCCGGATCGAAGGCTATGCGACGACGCTGATCCCGAAGCCGGCGCTGCTGCGCAAGCGCCTCGAGATGACCGGCAAGGACATCACCCTCGCCCGCTACGCGTTGATCTGCCTCGGCATCGTCGCCGCGGTGATCGTGCTCCTCATGCTCCGCGGCGCGCCGGTCCTGTTGTCGCTGCTGGTCGGACTGTTCTTCGGCATCGGCGGTCCGCACTTCATCGTCGGGCGGCTGATCAAGCGGCGCATCAACAAGTTCAACGTGAACTTCCCCGACGCCATCGAGCTGATGGTGCGCGGTCTGCGCTCGGGCCTTCCGATCACCGAGACGCTCGGCATCGTCGCGGGAGAAATTCCCGGACCGGTCGGAATCGAGTTCCGGATGGTCGCCGACAAGATGAAGATCGGGCGGACGATGGAGGCTGCGCTCCAGGATACCGCCGACCGTCTCGGCACGCCGGAGTTCCAGTTCTTCGTGATCACGCTGGCGATCCAGCGCGAGACCGGCGGCAACCTCGCCGAGACCCTGTCGAACCTCGCCGACGTGCTGCGCAAGCGCGCGCAGATGAAGCTCAAGATCCGCGCGATGAGCTCGGAATCCAAGGCTTCGGCCTATATCGTCGGCTCGCTGCCGTTCGTGGTGTTCACGCTCGTGTGGTTCATCAACCCCAAATATATGGGCGACTTCTTCGTCGACCAGCGGCTGATCGTCGCCGGCATCGGCGGCATGATCTGGATGAGCATCGGCGGCCTGATCATGGCCAAGATGGTCAATTTCGAGATTTAGGGGACTGACGAGTGATGCAGCAGGCGCCCGCGGGCCCGACCCTTCTCGGCTTCGACGTGATCTGGATCGCGACGTGCCTCAGCGCCGTCGCGACCTTCGCGGTGATCATTGCCATCTATGCGGCGACCACCGTCAAGGATCCGATGGCGCGCCGGGTGAAGGCGCTCAACGAGCGGCGCGAGCAATTGAAGGCCGGCATCGTCGCCTCGACCAACAAGCGCAAGAAGCTGACCAACAAGAACCAGGCGGCCGACAAGGTCCGCTCGATCCTCAGCAGCTTCAAGATGCTGCAGGACGATCAGCTGAAGAAGACGCAAGAGAAATTGATGCAGGCCGGCATCCGCGCCAAGGACCTGGCCTTCTTCATCATTTTCGCGCGCTTCGTGCTGCCGGTGGTGCTCGGCATTGCCGCGGTGCTGCTGCTCTACGTGTTCGACCTGTTCCCGGACTGGTCGTGGCTGCGGCGCTACATGACCGTCGCCGGAATCCTCGTCGGCAGCTACAAGGCGCCCGACCTGTGGCTCAAGAACAAGGTGACGAAGCGCAGCAACGCGGTCCGCAAGGGCCTGCCCGACGCGCTCGACCTGCTGGTCATCTGCGCCGAGGCCGGCCTGACCGTCGACGCGGCGTTCAACCGCGTCGCCAAGGAGCTCGGCAAGGCCTATCCGGAGCTGGGTGACGAGTTCGGCCTGACCGCGATCGAATTGGGCTTCCTCAACGAGCGCCGCCAGGCGTTCGAGAACCTCGCCAGCCGCGTCGACCTCGAGGCCGTTCGCGGCGTCGTCACGACCATGATCCAGACCGAGAAATACGGCACTCCGCTCGCCAGCGCGCTGCGCGTGCTGTCGGCCGAGTTCCGCCACGCCCGGATGATGCGCGCCGAGGAAAAGGCCGCGCGACTGCCGGCGATCATGACCGTGCCGCTGATCCTGTTCATCCTGCCGACCCTGTTCATCGTCATCCTCGGTCCGGCGGCCTGCTCGATCAACGACAGCTTCCTCCACGGCTAACCGCCTTCAAGGGACAGTCCCTCGATCAGGGACTGTCCCTCTCCCACGGAACGCAGCCCCGCCCCGCGCGTAATCCCCGCAACGCCACCAACGTTGGGGACGCGCAATGAACATCACCACCGACCCGAACCTGTGGGCAATCTGCGCGCTCGTTTTCCTGCTCGGCCTTTTGATCGGCGTGTTCCTGACCGCCGGCGGGCGCAAGAAATGGAAGACTCGCTACAATAGCGAGATCGAGCGCCGCAGAGAGCTCGAACGCGCGCATGCGGAGCGCGAGCAGCATTGGGGCGAGCGCGAGCGCGACTGGCGCGAACGCGACTCCCTGCGCGGCGCGGCGATCAAGGATCGCGACGGCGACGGCGTCCGCGACGATCGGGAAATCTAGCCCTCGATCTTCGAGAAGTCCGCGACCCGGTTCACGGCGTCGCGGAAGCGCAGCAGCAGGTTGAGCCGGCGCTCGCGCTTCGCCTTGTCGGGGTCGTTGACCGTGACATGATCGAAGAAAGCGTCGATCGGCGCGCGCAGCGTCGCGAGCGCGGCCATGGCGGCGGTGAAATCCTCTTTTTCGACGGCGGCCGACGCCTTCGGCTCGGCCTTGTCGAGAGCGTTGACCAGGGATTCTTCCTGCACCTCCAGCTCGTCATTCCCGCGCAAGCGGGAATCCCGCTTCTCCCCTTCCCCTTCCCATTTTTCCTTCTTCAAAATGTTCGCCGCGCGCTTGTAGGCGGTGAGCAGGTCCGCGCCCTCTTGCGTTTCGACGAAGCCCTGCAGCGCCTTCACCCGCTCGAGCAGGCGAACGAGGTCGTCCTCGCCGCCCAGCGCGAATACGGCGTCGATCAAGTCGTGGCGCACACCCGCTTCGCGCTGCTGGACCTTCAGCCGGTCGGCGAAGAAATCGAGGATGTCATTCGCGGTGCGGTCCAATCGATGCACGGCCGTTTGATCGCGCTGCCGCGCGGCGGCGTTGGCCAAGGCGCCCCGAACCGCCGTGGTGAGCCCGAGCCTGAGCCCATTCTGGACGATCAGCTCGATCGATCCGATCGCTGCGCGCCGCAGCGCAAACGGATCCTTCGATCCCGTCGGCTTCAGGTCGATACCGAAGAATGCGGCGATGCTGTCCAGCTTGTCGGCGAGGGCCACCGCGACCGTGACAAGCGCGGTCGGCACCTCATCCCCCTGCCCCACCGGCTTGTAATGGTCGCGGATGGCGTCGGCGACCGCTTTGGGCTCGCCCTGCGCTTCGGCGAGATAGCCGCCGATCACGCCTTGCAGCTCGGGGAACTCGCCGACCATGCCGGTGACGAGATCGGCCTTGGCGAGGCGCGCCGCGCGCTCGACCAGCTTCGGGTCGGCTTTGACAATGCCTTCCTCGACCAACCACCGCGCGAGCTTCGCGACACGCTCGGCCTTGTCGGCGACGGTGCCGAGCTTTTCGTGGAACACGATCCCGCCGAGCTTCTTCGCCTGCTCGTCGAGCGGGACCTTCAGGTCCTGCTCCCAGAAGAAGCGCGCGTCGGCGAGGCGCGCGGCGAGCACCCGGCGGTTGCCTTCGACGATCGCCGCGCCGCCGTCGTTCGCGTCGATGTTGGCGACGCAGACGAACGCCGGCGCGAGGGCGCCCTTCTTGTCCGTGCAGGCGAAATATTTCTGGTTGGTGCGCATGGTGAGCACGATCACCTCGCGCGGGACGTTGAGGAATTCGGCGTCGAACCGGCCGAGGAGCGGCACCGGCCATTCGGTCAGGCCGGCATTCTCGACCACCAGGCCTTCGTCGGCGAGCAAGGTTAGACCCGCTTCGGCAGCGGCTTCTTGCGCGCCGTCGCGGATGATCTGCTCGCGCTCATCCTGGTCGACGATCACGTGGCACGCGCGCAGCTTTTCGAGATAGTCGCTCGCGCCGCCGATGGTGATCGGCCCGGGGTGATGGAAGCGGTGGCCGACGGTCGTCGCGCCCGCGGCGATTCCGCCGATCTCGACCGGCACGATGTCCTCGCCGAGGATCGCGACGATGCCGTGCAGCGGCCGCACCCAGCGCAGCTCGCCATCGCCCCAGCGCATCGACTTGGGCCAGGAGAAACCGGCGACGATGCGCGTGA
>DASTID010000036.1:0-4766 GCA_035717905.1 Sphingomicrobium sp.
GCTCGCAATGACGAAAGATATTGCTGCCGCACCGAATCGAGCGGCTCCAGCCCTCCGCGCTCCGCGACATGCCAGAAGGTCCAGCCGTTGCACGACGGCGCGCCCTGCAGCGCCGCCCCGACCTTGTGGATCGAACCGCTGTGCGCTTCGCACGCGATCGAGCCGTCGGCGCGCACGTTTGCGGTCCAGCGCCGCTTGGCATCGGTGAGGCCGGTTCCCGGGGGCACCAGGCCGTTCTCGACCAATAGCCCGAACGCCACGCGCGGCTGCTCGCGCTTGTCGGCGACCGTCTGCATCGCGCTTTCGTCGAGCGGTAGCGTCGAGGCGATCCGCTCGCGCGCGACCTTCACATAGGCGGGCTCGCGCTCGATCCCGATCCAGCGCCGCCCCAGGCGTCTGGCGACGGCGCCGGTCGTGCCCGTGCCGAAGAACGGATCGAGCACGACGTCGCCGGGCTTGGTGCAGGCGAGCAGGATTCGGTACAGCAGCGCCTCGGGCTTTTGCGTCGGGTGCGCCTTCGCCCCGTCCGCGCCCTTGATGCGCTCGCCGCCCGCGCAGATCGGCAGATACCAGTCGGACCGCATCTGAAGGTCCTCGTTCAACGCCTTCATCGCGCGGTAGTTGAACGTGTAGCGCGCCTTGTCGTCGCGCGCGCACCAGATCAAAGTCTCGTGGGCGTTGGTGAAGCGCGTGCCGCGGAAGTTGGGCATCGGGTTCGACTTGCGCCAGACGATGTCGTTCAAAATCCAGAAGCCCTCGTCCTGCAGCAGCGCGCCGATACGGAAGATGTTGTGATAGCTGCCGATCACCCAGATCGAGCCGTCCTCCTTGAGCACCCGCCGCGCCTGCACCAGCCAGTCGCGGGTGAACGCGTCGTAGGCCGCGAAGCTCTCGAACTGGTCCCAGTCGTCGTCGACCGCGTCGACCCGGCCACCTTCGGGCCGGAACAGGTCGCCGCCGAGCTGGAGGTTGTAGGGCGGATCAGCGAAGATCATGTCGACCGATCGATCGGGCAGCCGCGCCATCTCGGCGACGCAATCGCCCTCCAGGATGACGTTGAACGGAAGGATCTTCTCCACCGACGCGATGTTCGGCGCCAAAGTGCCGTGCCGCTCCGCAACGCGGGTCACGAGGTTCATGCTTCATTGCCCCCTTCGAACCCGTGAAGGTGAGTCAGGCCGGAGTCGCGGTCAAGCGCGAAAGGGTTAACGAACCTCTACAGCTAGGCCGCGGGGCGCGGCTGCTCCACAAGATGTTGAGTCAGCGGCTGCGGCGGGGACTCAACCGGTGGTGGGTGTGACTCAAAGGACTCGCCGGCCGCGATTTCGGTGAAGACCAGCTCCGGCCGGGCATCGCGGTCGATCGCCGCGCGGACTTTGGGGAAGCTGCGGCGGTGGAGCGGCGTCGGCCCGAGCGCATGCAGCGCGCGCCAATGCTCGGGCGTGCCGTAGCCGCGGTTGGTCTCCCAGCCATAGCCGGGATAGGTCCGCGCATGGTCGGCCATGATCCGGTCGCGCGTGACCTTGGCGATGATCGAGGCGGCGGCGATCGAGCGGCACTTGGCGTCGCCGTCGACGATCGCCTTCGACGGACGTTGCCATTTCGGGCAGGCGTTGCCGTCGACCAGCACCCACGCCGGCTCCAGCCCGAGCGCCTCGACCGCGCGGCTCATCGCCAGCATCCGCGCCCAGTAGATGTTGATCGCGTCGATCTCCTCGACGCTGGCGATGCCGACCGCCCAGGCGACGCATTGATTCATCAGCCGGGCGTAGATCGCTTCGCGCTTGTCGATCGGCAGGTTCTTGGAATCGTCGATGCCGCGCGGGAACTTGCCGCGGTCGAGGATGCACGCGGCCGCGACCACCGGCCCGGCGAGCGGCGCGCACCCCGCTTCGTCCACGCCGGCCAGCGGCTGCGGGTAATCGAGCTCGAGCTTGAAGGAACAGCGCCGCGGCATCGAGTCGGAGTCTTGCACTGCGCCGAATGCAGCCGTCCAGACGCCGGACGGACACAAGCTGTGGAAAAGTTGAATTTCAGACGGGCCGCTCGTCCTTCGATACGGGCCTTCGCTGCGCTCCGTCCCTACTCAGGATGAGCGGAATGGCTCGAACCGCTCATCCTGAGTAGCGTCGGAGACGCATATCGAAGCACGAGCGAACTATTCTCCCATCCGCCACGGCGGGAAGCGGCGGGCTTCGCCGGCCTTGTAGAGGAAGACGATATTGCCGTCGGGGTCGCGCAGCCGCGCCTCGCGCCACATCCACGGCTGGTTGCGCGGGCCGTGCTCGAAGGCGAGGCCGTTGCGGGCCAGCTGCTCGACGCGGCTGTCGAGGTCGTCGCACTCGAAATAGACCGCGGTCGTGGCGACGATCTTCTCCTCGGGGTCGATCTGGACCGAGAAGGTCGCGCCGCCCGCGGTCTCGAAGCGCGCATAGTCGGGCGGGTTGGCGACGATCTGTTTGAGCCCGAGCCGCCGGTAGAAATCGACCGAGCGCTCATAGTCGGTGCCGGTGACGGTCACCTGGTTGAGCCTCGGGCCCGCGCCGACGTCGAGCCGCACCCGCGACTGGCCGATCGGCCCAGCGCCCCGCCCCAGCGCGGGCGCATCGTGCAGCGCGACGCGGACGAACTCGCGCGCCCGGCCTACCGCGTCGGCGAGCGACGCGCCCTCGGCCAGAAACACGGCGATCGCGCTGGCGAGCGTGCAGCCGGTGCCGTGGGTGCTGGTGGTGTCGATCCGCTGGCCCTGCCAGCTGGTCATATTGTCTTCCTCGATCAACGCGTCGGCGAGCGCGTCGCCTTCCTCGTGCCCGCCCTTGATCAGCACCGCGCAGCCATGCTCGCCGACCAGGTGCAGCGCCGCCGCGACCGGGTCGTCTTCGGACGTCAGCCGCTTGAGCTCGGGCAAATTGGGGGTCGCGATCGTCGCCACGTCCATCAGCCTGGCGAATGCGGCGATGGTCGGCTCGTCGGCGAGCGCCGAACCGCTGGTCGCGACCATCACGGGATCGAACACGATCGGGATTCCGGGCTGCTCGGCCTTGAGCCGCTCGAGCCGCGCCGCGACCTGCTCGGCGGCGAAGGCGCTGCCGATCATGCCGATCTTGACCGCATCGACCCCGATGTCGGCGACGACGGCGTCGATCTGCGCGAGGATCATCTCGGCCGGGACCGGGTGCACGGCGGTCACGCCGGTGGTGTTCTGCGCGGTGATCGCCGCGATCGCGGTCATCGGATGCCCGCCGAGCATGGCGACCGTCTTGATGTCGGCCTGAATCCCGGCGCCGCCCCCGGAATCGGAGCCGGCGACGATCAGGATTCGGGCCGTCGAGCTCATCGAGCCGGCCTTCGGCCCCCGCTTCGGGGCGAAGTTTTCCATGTGCACGAGGCCCGCATTGCGCCTTGAAACACAAACAAAGGGTTCACGCGGCCGATTGCACCGCGTCGCAAATGTCGTCGACCAGGCGCTCGACCAGCGCGGCGTCGTCGCCCTCGGCCATCACCCGGATCAGCGGCTCGGTGCCCGACTTGCGAATGACGAGGCGGCCCCGGCCCTCGAGCTCGGCCTCGGCGGCGGCGATCCGCTTCCTCACGCTGTCCGCCTCGAGCGGCTCCGAGCCGCCGTTGAACCGGACGTTCTTGAGCAGCTGCGGCAACGGCTCGAACTGGCGCAGCAGCTCACTCGCGGGCGCTTTCGCCTGGACCAGCGCCGCAAGCACCTGAAGGCCCGCGACCAGTCCGTCGCCGGTGGTCGCATGATCGGTCAGGATGATGTGGCCTGACTGCTCGCCGCCGACGTTGCAGCCGGAGCGCCGCATTTCCTCGAGCACGTAGCGGTCGCCAACTTGGGTGCGGATCAAAGTCAGTCCGGCTTCGCCGAGCTTCCGCTCGAGCCCCAGGTTCGACATGACCGTGGCGATCACCGCGTCGCCCTTGAGCGCGCCGCGTTTCTGCAGGCCGAGCGCGATCAGCGCCATCAACTGGTCGCCGTCGACCAGCCGCCCCGTCTCGTCGGCGACGATTAGCCGGTCGGCATCGCCGTCGAGCGCGAGGCCGATGTCGGCGCCGCTTGCGACCACCGTCTCCTGCAGCAGCCCGGGATGGGTCGACCCGCACTCCTCGTTGATGTTGAGGCCGTCGGGCTTGACCCCGAGCGGGATCACGTCCGCGCCGAGCTCCCACAGGGCCTCGGGCGCGACCTGGTAGGCGGCGCCGTTGGCGCAATCGACCACTACCTTGAGCCCGTCGAGCCGCAGCTGCTCGGGGAAGGTGTCCTTGGCGAACTGGATATAGCGGCCGCGCGCATCGTCGATCCGGCGCGCGCGCCCGATCTCGGCCGACTTGGCCAGTTTCGGGCCCTGCTCCATCCTTTTTTCGATCGCGCGCTCGGCCTCGTCGCTGAGCTTGTAGCCCTCGGGCCCGAACAGCTTGATCCCGTTGTCGGCGAACTGGTTGTGCGAGGCGGAGATCATGACGCCCAGATCGGCGCGCATCGAGCGCGTCAGCATCGCCACCGCCGGCGTCGGCATCGGGCCCAGCAGCACCACGTCCATGCCGACGCTGGTGAAGCCGGCGACCATCGCCGATTCCATCATGTAGCCGCTGAGCCGCGTGTCCTTGCCGATCACGACGCGGTGCCGGTGATCGCCGCGCAGGAAATGCGCGCCGGCGGCCATGCCGACGGCGAGCGCCGTCTGCGCGGTCATCGGCTCGGCATTGGTGGTTCCGCGAATGCCGTCGGTGCCGAAGAACTTGCGGGTCATGGA
>DASTID010000037.1:0-8489 GCA_035717905.1 Sphingomicrobium sp.
GCGAGCCGGCTCACATAGTCGGGCGTGATATCGAGCGCCTTCAGCTGCACGATATCGTCCGCCTCGATGGCGCCGTAGCCAGCCCGCGCCATGCCGCCGAGATATTCGGGCGTGATGTTCATTGCTCGGAACTCGACCAGGCTGTCGAGCGAAGCCGGCCGATAGCCGAGCCGCGCGAGCTCGCCGACATAGTGCGCGGTCACTCCGACGGCGGTGAGCGACATCAGCTGGTCGACGTCGGGCGCCGGGTAACGCGCGCGGGCGAGCGCGTCGATCAGCTCGCGGCGCACATCGAGCGCCATCAGGCCGAACGACTCCTCGCGCGTCGGCCGCTTGATCCCGCGGCTCTCTAGCAGCCGCAGGAAGCCGGGATCGGCGGTGAAGCCGCAATTGCCGGTCGCATGGGCGCTTCCTCCGCTGCCCGCGCAGTCGAGCCGGCCCGCCTCGCGAACCATGGCGAAGCGGATGGGCCGGGTTCCGGCGGCGCGCAGCGCGGCAAGGTCGAGCCCGGCGAGCTCGGCCGGCGCGAGGGTCGTCGACCAGTTGTTCTCGTCGCGCCCGCGGCTCTCGTCGCGGAAGCTGACGCGCACGTCGCCGTCGCGCCGATCGGAATCGAGCGTGAAGCGGATCGGCTCTCCGGGCGCGGCGCTGCACGCCGAGGCGACGGACAGGCTGGCGAAGAGCAAGGACAGCAATAGCGCGACACAGCGGTTCATGGTCCGTCTCCCTGGCAGTGTTCGAGGCAAAGTCCGCCCGTTCGCCCGGGCCAGGCGTTCAAAATTCACGGGTCAGGTCAGCGAGTTAGTCCGAGCGGCGAAGGTCAGCCGCCGTCGGGATCCTCGTCGTCGTCGGGATTCCAGCCGGGCGGCGGCACTTTCGGGGGCTTGGGCGGCGGCGGCGGCCGCGAATGGAACGCACCGCCGTCGAGCACCTGCAGCTCGACGATCTTGTCCGGATCGCTGGTGCGGTAGCCGGCGCGCCGCAGCCGCTCGACGAACGCCGGGCTGACTCCGACCGCGCGCAGCTGGACATAGTCGTCGACGCTGCCCCGCAGCCCGGCGCGCGCCAGCGCCGCGACATAGTCGCCGCTCACGCCCACCGCGCGCGCTTCGTTCAATTCGTCGGCAGTGATGTCGCGCAAGCCGGCCGCGACCATCGAGCGGACATATTCGGGCGTGACCCCCATGTTCTTGAGGCCGGCGATATCGTCGAAGCCGGCGTTCGACAGGCGCGGCGCGGCGGCGCGGATTGCCGCGGCATATTCCGGGGTCACTCCGGCCGCCTTCAGCTCGACGAGCCGCTCGATGTCGTCATGATGGCGCTCGCGCCCGCCAATTTGCCGCTCGCGCGCACCTTGCCGAGCGTCGATCGCCGCCTCGCGCCGAGCCTGGGCAATGACGCGGCGGTTCGCGGCTTCGACGCTCGGTCCGGCATTCACCGGCTCCGCGGGCGCGACCGCGGCAACCGCGGTCGAGACGCCGTCGGCGATGATGTGCGGAAGGTCGTCGGCGACCGGTTCCGGCGAATAATAGAGCGGCAAGGCGGCGGTCGCGGCGCCGGATTTCGCCGACTGCTTCGCGGCCTTTGTTCCGCCCGGCGTCAGGGTCAGCGCAGCGAGCGGGGTCGCGACGACCAGCGCGCCGGTCAGCACTCCGAGCGCGAACGGCCGCGCCGCCGGTGCCCGCGCCGAACCGGCATCGAGGACCCGAGCGACCCGCCGGGCGAGCGAGCTTTTTGACGGGGCGACGCCATGGGCGCCCAGCAGCAATCCGGAACATTCGTGGCGGGCCACTCCGACCAGCAGCTGCGCATAATCGGTGTCGGCGATATTGGCGGCCAGCACCGCGTCGTCGGCGGTCTCCTCGCGCAGCTGATGGGCTTCGCGTGCCAGCACCCAGACCAGCGGATTGAACCAGAACAAGGCGGTTGCGATGCGCGCCAGCAGAAGCTTCGCCCAGTCCAGCCGCGCGACGTGCGCCAACTCGTGGGCGATGATCGCCTCGGCCTCGGCGGACGCGGCGACGGCACGATCGTTGAGCAGGATCACCGGGCGCACAAGGCCCCAGCTGATCGGTGAGGCGAGCTCGTCGCTGGTCAGCAAGGCGGTGCCATGCTTGAAGCCCATGCGGCGCTGCGCCCGCGCCAGCGCGCTCAGCCAATGGCCGTCGACCAGCACGTCGGCGCGCGCGCGCAGCGCGACCAGGCGGGCGAGCGCGAGCAGGGTGATGATCAGAAGAACGACGGCCGGCACCGCGTACAGAGCGGTGGCAATGGCTGCCGGCGGCAGCGTGAGGGGTGCGGGCGCTGTGGCCGTGGTCGCGGCAGGGACGGGCGCGCTGGCCATCGGCGCGTGGACGGCGTCGATCTTGAGCGGAGCCTGGACCGTCGGCGCATGGCCGAGCAGGGCCGGGGCCTCGACGGTCCAGTTGGGCAGAGCCAGCGGCGCGAACGCGAGCAGGACCAGCGCGATCAGGCCGACGTGCGCGACCGACGAGCGCTCGGACGCCGAGCGGCGCTTCATCAGCGCCAGCAACGCGAGGGTTGCTCCAGCGATCACCAGCGACTTGAGCGCGATCGCGAGCAGCACGTCCATTATTTGGCTTCCTTCGCCTTACGCGCGCGGGCGATCATCGCCTCCAGCTCGTCGAGATCGTCGCCATCGAGCCGGTCGGACATGCCGAGCAGCGCCGACGCGGCGCTGGCGGGCGAGCCGTTGAAGAACACGCGCACGATCTCGCTCAGCGCGGATTTCTTGGCGACCGTGTCGGAAACCGCCGGGCTGTAGAGAAACCCGCGCTCCGATTCGTTGCGGCGCACATAGCCCTTGTCCTCGAGCCGCTTGAGCATCGCGCGAACGGCCGAGCCGCTGAGCTGGTCGGGAAGGGCCTCGCAGATGTCGGACACCGCGACGGGTCCCCGTTCGTAGAGGATGTCGACGATCTGGCGTTCGCGCGGCGGCAACTTGCTGAGCATGATTACTCCTGAAACATGGTCGGGCGCACAGTGCTACATTTGTAGCGTCGTTGCAAGCAGATAATTATTGGGCCGAATCCCGATGGCGGATGGGGTGGGATTCGAACCCACGGACGCTTGCACGTCGCCGGTTTTCAAGACCGGTGCCTTAAACCGCTCGGCCACCCATCCTGCCGCCGGGTATCGCGGCGCGCGCCAGGCTGTGCAAGGCGCGCGATGAACCAAGCTGGCCGACCAGTGGTTTTCCCCTCTAGCCTCGGTTGTGATGAGGAGCATGACGTTGCGTTTCCTGAGCCTGGCCTGTGCCGCGGTATCGGCGATGGCACTTGCCTCGCCGTCGGCGCAGGTGAGCCGGCCCATTCCGGCGCCCAAGCCGCCCGCGGTGCTTCCCGCGGCGGCCGCCGCGCAAGCCTATCAGCCCGCCTATGCGGCGCCGGCGCGCAGCGCCTGGGACACGTACAAGGTCCGGCTTGCGGCGCTGGCCCGGCTGAAGCACGTGCGCGAAGCGACGATCCGGGCGACCGTTCCGGGGCTCGACATCAACCAGCGCGTGATCGACCTCGAGCGCATCGAGCCGGTCGCGCGCACCAGCAGCGGGACGATCAGTCCGCTCGCGCCTTACCTGCGCCGCCACGTCACCCGGTCGCTGATTTCGCGCGGCCGCGACAATTATTCCGACCATTACCAGGCGCTTCGCGGGCTCGAGATGCGCTATGGCGTCGATCCTGCCGTGTTGATGGCGATCTGGGGCCACGAGACCAGCTATGGCGCCGTCACCGGCAGCACCGACTTGCTCGAAGCGCTCGCCAGCCTCGGCTATTACGGCCGCCGCCGCGAATTCTTCGAGGAGGAGTTCGTCGCCGCCTTGAAGCTCATCGACCTCGGCGTGCCGCGCTGGCGACTCAAGGGGAGCTGGGCCGGAGCGACCGGTTATCCGCAGTTCATGCCCTCGGTCGCGCTCCGGCTGCGCGCCGACGGCGACGGCGACGGCTATGCCGACATCTGGGCCAATGAGCTCGACGGCCTCGCGTCGATCGCCACCTATTTGCGCGACGCCGGCTGGAAGCCGAATATCGCCTGGGGGATCGCGGTGCGCACGCCGGCGACGCTCAACCGGGCGGCGCTGAGGACGACGCTGAGGGCGCCGCGCTGCCCTCAAGTCTATCGCCGCCACAGCCGCTGGCTGACGATGCGCGAATGGCGCGCGCTCGGGGTCAGGCCGCTCGGCCGCGCGCTCCCGGAAGCCGAAATGGCCAGCCTGATCGAGCCCGACGGGCCCGGCGAGACCGCTTATCTTCTGACCACCAACTATCGCGCGATCCTCGATTATAATTGCTCGAATTTTTACGCGCTTTCGGTCGGGGTTCTGGCGGACGCGATTGCGCGGCGATAGACAGGCTTCGTCTCCCCGCCTGAATCGAGGAATTTGCTTTACCGATGCCCCGCACCGCTTTGTTCGCAGCCGCCGCCTCGTTGCTCTTCGCAAGCGCCGTTCCCGCCGCCGCGCCGCCGTTCGAGACCCCGGCGGACACCGCCTATCTGATCGACCTGTCGTCGGGGGCGGTGCTCTACGCGAAGAACGCCGATGCGCACATGCCGCCGGCCTCGATGGCCAAGATGATGACCACCGAAGTCGCGTTCGAGCTGATCGACCGCGGCCAGCTGGCCTTGAACAAGATGTGCACGGTGCGTCCGGAGACCTGGCAGAAATGGCACGGCCCGCAGGCCGGCTCGACCATGTTCCTGTCGCCCGGCGAGCAGGTCAGCGTCGAAAATCTGCTCAAGGGGATCGTCACCTTGTCCGGCAACGACGCGACCGTCGTGCTGGCGGAGTGCATCGCCGGGACGGAGGAGGCCTTCGTCCAGCAGATGAATGCGCTGGCGAAGAAGATCGGCGTCGCCAACAGCCATTTCTGCAATCCGGTCGGCTGGCCCGACGAAGGCTGCACCTATGTCACCGCGCGCGACCTTGCGACCATCGCCCGATCGACCATCGAGCATCATCCGAAGCTCTACAAGGAATTCTACGGGCTGCCGAGCTTCACCTGGGGCAAGACCATGGGCTCGGGGCAGGACATCACCCAGGCCAACCGCAACCCGATCCTCGGCCACGTCCCCGGGGCCGACGGGCTCAAGACCGGCCACACCGAAGAAGCCGGATACGGCTTCACCGGCTCGGCCGAGCAGAACGGCCGGCGCCTGATCGAAGTACTCGCCGGCATGGACAGCTGGAGCGACCGCGTGCAGCAGTCGACGCGCCTGATCCAATGGGGCTTCAATGCCTGGGCCGCCAAGCCGCTGTTCAAGGCGGGTGACAAGGTCGGAACCGCCAGGGTCCAGCTCGGCAGCGACAGCGAAGTCCCCCTGGTCGCGCCGCGTAACCTCGCCGTGACCGTCCCGGCGGGGCTGTCGAGCGGCCGGATGACGATGAAGATCCGCTACCAGGGCCCGATCGCCGCGCCGATCGCCAAAGGCCAGGAGGTCGCGCAGCTGGTCATCACCACGCCGGATACCGCACCGCAGATCGTGCCGCTGGTCGCCGGTGAGGAGGTCGGCCGCGCCGGCTTCTTCGGCCGCGTGTGGATCGGGCTCAAGCAGCTCATCGGCATGGCGTGAGCGCCAAGGAGAGACAGCGCGGGAAGTTCATCAGCCTCGAAGGCGGGGAGGGGGTCGGCAAGTCGACGCAGGTCCAGGCGCTGGCCGACGCGCTCCGCGATCGCGGCATCGACGTGCTGGTCACGCGCGAACCTGGCGGCAGCGAAGGAGCGGAGGCGATTCGCCAGCTGTTGCTCGGCGGCGCAGACGACCGCTGGGACGCCCGAGCGGAAGCGCTTTTGTTCGCCGCGGCGCGGGCCGATCATGTCGAGAAAGTGATCCGTCCGGCTCTGGAGAGCGGCCGGTGGGTGCTGAGCGATCGGTTCGTCGACAGCTCGCTCGCTTACCAGGGCGGGGCGGGCGAGCTGGGCATCGAAGCGGTGCGGGCGATCAATGCGTTCGGGATCGCCGAATGGTTCCCCGATCGCACGCTCGTCCTCGCGCTCGCCGAAGGCGGAGCGCGGGCGCGCGCGCGCGATAATGAAGCAAGCGATCGCATCGGCGGCCGTCCCGAGGGCTATCACCAGAAGGTCGATCTCGCATTCCGGCTGATCGGCGCCGAAGAGCCGGAGCGGGTGCGCATCGTCGACGCCTCCGGCGCGCCGGACGAAGTGACGCACCGACTTTTCGAAGCCATCGCGGATCTGCTGCCGTGATCGTCGGGCAGGATCGCGCGGTCGCGCAATTCGCAAGCGCGTGGGCGACCCGCAAGCTGCATCATGCGTGGCTGCTGGCCGGCCCGAAGGGCGTGGGAAAGGCGACATTCGCCCACCTCGCCGCGCGCCGAGTCCTCGCCGAAGCGGCCGGGCCGCCGTTCGACCTGGCTGGCCTGGAAATTCCAATCGACGCCAATGATCTGGATGATGACGGCCAGCCTCGCATGCACCCTGTAGCCAAGCTGGTGGAGGCCGGAACTCATCCCGACATGCGCTGGCTTGAGCGCGTGGTGAACGAAAAGACCGGCAACTTGAACCGCAACATCAAGATCGAGCAAATTCGCGATCTGGGTGAGTTCATGTCGCTCAGCCCGGCAATGTCACCGTGGCGTATCGCGGTCATCGACACGGTCGACGAGCTGGAGGGACCTGCCGCCAACGCGCTGCTCAAGATGCTCGAGGAGCCGCCGCCGAACACCATCTTCTTCCTCGTCAGTCACGCGCCCGGGCGGCTCCTGCCTACCATCCGTTCGCGGTGCCGGCGGCTCGACTTCGACAAGCTCGACGACGACGCCATGACGTCAATCCTTGAAGCGCAAGCTCCGGACGTCAGCGCCGCCGAGCGGAAGAAGATCGTCTCCATGGCGTTCGGATCGGCGGGCCGGGCGCTGGCTTTCGCCGAGCTGGGGCTGGCCAAGCTCGAGGAGGCCGCCGTCGCGATCCTCGAGCAGGGTGACCCCACCAACGCGAGCCGCTCGGCGCTTGCGATCGAATTAGGCAAGAAGGCCGCGGCCGACCGCTACGCCGCATTTCTCGATCTCGCGCCGTCGCTGATCGCGCGCCAGGCGCGGCGGCTCGACGGCGCGCCGCGCGAGCGCGCGCTGGACGCTTATGCCAAGGCGCGCGAGCTGGCGGTGATCGCGCCGCGCGTCTCGCTCGACCCCGCGGCCACCGTGTTCCAGCTCGGCGGCATCCTCGCCTCCGTGCTTCGAGACGCCGGTTCGACAAGCTCACCGGCTCCTCAGCATGAGCGGAAAATCTGGCGCTCATCCTGAGGAGAGACTGAGTAGCTCCGAAGGAGCGATCGAAGGCTCGTCTCGAAGGGCGCTTCCTTGAAGCGCTAATCGGCGGCGGCTAGGGCTCGGCGAGAATGTCCGAGCCCTTCTACATCACCACGGCGATCAGCTACCCCAACGGCCCGCCGCACATCGGCCACGCCTATGAGGCGATCGCCGCGGACGTGATCGCGCGCTTCCAGCGCCAGCAAGGCCGCGACGTGCGCTTCCAGACCGGCACCGACGAGCATGGACTGAAGATGGCCCAGGCGGCGCGCGGGGAAGGCGTTGAACCGCGGGCGTTCGCCGAGAAGATGTCCAAACTTTTCCAAGCGATGTGCGACACTCTTAATGTCTCATACGATCGCTTCATCCGCACCTCGGAGGCCGACCATTATCGCGCCAGCCAGGCGATCTGGAGCGCGATGGAGGCGAGGGGAGATCTGTATCTCGACCGCTACGAGGGTTGGTACTCGGTCCGCGACGAGGCCTATTACGACGAGACCGAGCTCAGCCCGGGCGAAGATGGCGAGAAGCTGTCGCCCAACGGCACGCCGGTCGAATGGACGGTCGAGGAAAGCTGGTTCTTTCGGCTGTCGAAATACCAGCAGCCTTTGCTCGACCATTATGCCGCGAACCCCGATTTCATCAGGCCCGAGAGCCGGCGCAACGAGGTCGTGCGCTTCGTCGAAGGCGGGCTGAAGGACCTCAGCATCTCGCGCACCAGCTTCGACTGGGGGGTTCCGGTGCCCGGCAGCGGCGCTCACGTAATGTACGTCTGGCTCGACGCGCTGACCAATTACATCACCGGACTCGGCTATCCCGACGACACCGAGCTATGGCGCCGCTACTGGCCGGCCGACGTCCACCTGATCGGCAAGGATGTCGTGCGCTTCCATGCCGTCTATTGGCCCGCGTTCCTGATGTCGGCGGGGATCGCGCTGCCGCGCCAGGTCTACGGCCACGGCTTCCTCCTCAGCCGCGGCGAGAAAATGTCGAAGAGTGTCGGCAATGTCGTCGATCCGATGGTCCTCGCCGAGCGCTTCGGGGTCGACGCGCTGCGCTATTTCCTGCTGCGCGAAGTGCCGTTCGGGCAGGACGGCAGCTACAGCGCCGAAGCGATCGTCGCGCGCGCCAACGCCGAGCTCGCCAACAGCTTCGGCAATCTCGCGCAGCGCACTTTATCGATGATTCACAAGAATTTGGGTGG
>DASTID010000038.1:0-7805 GCA_035717905.1 Sphingomicrobium sp.
GGCACGATGTCGTCGCCTTGCGCCAGCACCCAGGCGAGCGCCAGCTGCGCGGTGGTGCAGCCCTTCTCCTTCGCCATTGCCTCGACCTCGCGCACCAGCGCGATGTTCCTCTCGAAATTCTCGCCGGTGAAGCGCGGGTGGAAGCGGCGGAAATCGTCCTCGGGGAAATCGTCAGGCGAAGTGATCTGGCCGGTCAGGAACCCGCGGCCGAGCGGCGAATAAGCGACATAGCCGATGCCGAGCTCGCGCACCGTCGGCAGGACGTCGGCCTCGGCGTCGCGGCTCCACAGCGAGAGCTCGGTCTGGACCGCGGTGATCGGGTGCACCGCCTGCGCCCGGCGGATCGTGTCCGGCGCGGCTTCGCTGAGGCCGAGGAAGCGGAGCTTCCCCTCCTCCTTCAGTCGCACCATTTCGCCGACCGTGTCCTCGATCGGCACATTTTGGTCGACCCGGTGCTGGTAATAGAGGTCGATAGTCTCCACCCCGAGCCGCTTAAGGCTCGCCTCGCACGCCGAACGCACGTAATCGGGGTCGCCGCGCACGCCGAGGAACTCGCCGTTGGGCCCGCGCACGTTGCCGAACTTGGTCGCCAGGAACACCGCGTCGCGGCGATCGCGAATCGCGCGCCCGACCAGCTCCTCGTTGCGGCCGACGCCGTACATGTCGGCGGTGTCGAGGAAGGTCACGCCGCGGTCGAGCGCGTGGTGGATGGTGGCGATCGACTCCGGCTCGCTGCCCGAGCCGTAGAACTCGCTCATGCCCATGCAGCCAAGCCCGATCGCCGAGACTTCGGGCCCATCGCGGCCGAGCCGCCGCTTTTCGATTCCGAACATGCCTTCCTCCTTTTCTATTCCATCGCCACGTGCTTGGGCGTGCCATTCCCAACCTTGTTGCCGCGCTTCATGAAAAACAGCAGCGGCAGGATCGCGAAGCTGACGATCATCATCAGCTTGAAGTCGTCGAGATAGGCGATGAACAAGGCCTGCTTGGTGATCAGCGCGTTGATATAGGCCAGCGCCGCCGGCCCGGCGACGGGCGCGATCGTCTGCAGCATTTCGGGATTGGCGGTCGGGATCGTCTGCTGGGTGATGTTCGCCGCCAGGTCCGCGTGGCTGACCTGGGTCATGCGCACCAGCTGCGTCGAGACGATCGAGATTCCGACCGATCCGCCGATGTTGCGCGCGAGGTTGAGCAGCGCCGCGCCGGTCGTCCGAAATCGCGCCGACAAAGTCTCGAACGCCAGCGTTTGCAGCGGCACGAAGATCAGGCCGAGGCCGAGCCCCTGGACGACTCCGCTGACGATCACCGGCCGCGACGGCTGGTCGATCGCAAAGCCGGTCATCATGTAGAGCGAGACACCCATCAGCACGACGCCGATGCCGACCAGCAGCCGAGCATCGATCTTGCCGGTCAGCCGCCCCGCGATCAGCATCGAGAACAAGGTGCCGATGCCGCGCGGCGCGGTCAGGAAGCCCGACTGCAGCACCGAATAGCCGTACATGTTCTGGAGCAGCGGCGGCAGCAGCGCGAGACCGGCGAGCAGCAGCACGCCGGTCACCACCATGAACACCATGCTGGTCGCGAAATTGCGGTCGGTGAACATCGCCCGGTCGAACAGCGGCTGCTTCGCCGTGACCATATGCACCAGGAACATCCAGCCGGCGGCGATCGCGAGCCCCGCCTCGAAGATGATCTCCCAGCTCGAGAACCAGTCGTTCTGCTCGCCCCGGTCGAGGCAGAATTGCAGCGCCGCGAGGCAGATTGCGAGGAGCGCGAAGCCGAACATGTCGAACTTGCGCTCGTGCGTCTCGGTCTTGGGCATGAACCGCGCCATGATCAGGATGCACAGGATCCCGACCGGCAGGTTGACCAGGAACACCCAGCGCCAGTTGTAATTGTCGGTCAGCCAGCCGCCGAGCACCGGCCCCAAAATCGGGCCGATCATCACCCCGCCGCCGAACAGGGCCATCGCCTGGCCGTGCTTGTCGCGCGGGTTGATGTCGAACAGGGTCGCCTGGGCGAGCGGGACGATGAACGCCCCGCCGACGCCCTGGAGCGCGCGGAACAGCACCATTTCGGGAAGCGAGGTCGCGGTTGCGCACAGCACCGACGCGGCGGTGAACAGGACTACGGAAATCAGCAGCAGCCGTTTTCGCCCGACCTTGTCGGCAAGCCAGCCGCTGATCGGCAGCGCGATCGCCGAGGCGACGATATAACTCGTCAGCACCCAGTTGATGGTGTCCTGGCTGGCGCTGAGGCTCGCCTGCATGTGCGGCAGAGCGACATTGGCGATGGTCGTGTCGAGCACCTGCAGGAGCACCGCCATCATCACCCCGATGGTGACGATCAGCCGCTCGCCGGTCGGCAGCGGATGGCTTGCCTCGTGGCCGGGCGTTTCTGCCACGGGCCTATTCCTCGTCGAAATAGACGGTGGCCTGGACCGACAGGCCGGCGATCATCGGCTTGGCGGGATCGCCGTCGAACGCGATCCGCACCGGCACGCGCTGGGTCACCTTGACCCAGTTGCCGTTGGCGTTCTGCGCGGGAAGCAGCGAGAATTGGCTGCCGGTGCCGGCGCCGACGCTCTCGACATGAGCATCGAATTCGGTGCCCGAATAGGCATCGACCTCGATCTTGGCCTTCTGGCCCGGGTGCATTCGGCCGACGTCCTTCTCCTTGAAGTTCGCCTCGACCCACGCCTCCTTGCTGTGGACCAGCGACAGCATGCCGAGCCCGGTCACCGCCATCTGGCCGATCTGGAGGTTGTCAGCATTCTCGACCACGCCGTCCATCGGCGCGCGCACCTCGGTCCGCGACAGGTCGAGCTTGGCCTTGTCCACCGCCGCCTGCGCCTGGGCGACCGACGGCTGCTCGCCCGGCGCCAGCGCGGCGTGGGCGTTTGCAGCGCGCGCGCGCGCGTCGGCCAGGTCCTGCTCGGCGGTCTTCACCTCGTTGAGCGCGTCCTCATAGTCGGAGCGCGTGGTGAAGCCCTGCTTGAGCAACGCGCGCTGGCGTTCGAGCGCATTCTTCTTGATCGCGAGATTCGCCTGCTCGCCGATGATGTCCGCGCCGGTCCCCGCCGCCTGGGTCCTGAGCTGTGTGGTCTGCAGCCGCGCGGCGGCGAGCTGCGCCTCGGCCTGCTCGAGCGCCACCCGGTACGGCGCGGCGTCGATGCGGAACAAGGGCTGGCCCCTGGTCACGTGATCGCCGTTCTTGACCAGCACCTCGCTGATCGGACCGTTGACCTGCGCGCTGACCGAAACGATGTCCTGCTTCACGAACGCATCGTCGGTCGACACGCTGGCGCCGCTGGTCAGCCAGTAATAAGCGCCGCCGATGATCAGCAGCGCCGGCACGATCAGCATCATGATCGCGCGGGTCGCGCCCATGCCGGCCGGGAGCTTGCGCCGGCGCTTGACCTTCGGCGCGTCTTCAGCCGCGGCGGTTCCGGTCATGGGTTCGGTCGCCATCCTGTTCATGCGTTCGATGCCTTGTCGTTGAATGTGCACCGGCCGGCGTTCTCGCGAACGCGTGCGAGCACCTGGCGCGCGATTTCGATGTCGCTGGGGTCGATTCCGGCAAACGCCTGGTCGACGAGGATCGCGCCGACCGCGTTGAGCTTGTCGATCAGCGGCTGCGCCCCGGCGGTGACGTTGAGCCGCCATGCCCGGCGGTCGTCGGGGTCGCGGCTGCGCGCGACCAGCCCCGCTTCCTCGAGCCGGTCGACGATCCGGCACAAGGTGATCGGTTCGAGCTCGAGCATGTCGGCGAGCTCGACCTGCCTCAGGCCCGGGTGCCGCGTCAGCTTGAACAGCACCTTCCACTGCGCACGCGTGACTCCAAGCCCGACCGCGAGGCGGTCGAACGCCTTGCGCAGCGCGTGCCCGGTCTCTCCGATCTCGAAGGGAATCGTTTCCATCGGCCTGCGCATATAATAAGCTTACTTACTATTGCAACGTCGGATTTCCGACATTGTCCACTGGCGGCGCCGAGGGGGAACGCACCAGCGGCGATTATGATCTAAGGTCTGAAAGCAAAGTTGGGAGAATGACATGGGCGCCGGTGGAGCGGCTTCGGGACCGGATTTCTCGCAAGGCATCGCGCTCGGCGAAATCCCCCCGGACGGCACGCTCGCCGGGCGCGTCGGCGACGACCCGGTCCTGCTCTCGCGCATCGGCGGCGAGCTGTTCGCGGTCGGCGGCGCCTGCACCCATTATGGCGGCGCGCTCGGCGATGGCCTGATCCACGGCGATACCGTGCGCTGCCCGCTCCACCACGCCTGCTTCAGCCTGAGGACCGGCGCCGCGCATCAGGCGCCGGCGCTCGACGGGCTCGACCGCTGGCGGGTCGAGGTCGCCGACGGCAAGGCCTTCGTCCGAACCAAGCTGGACGAGCCGCCGCCCGCGCGCGCCACGCCCGATCCCGAAGTCCGCTCGGTCGTCATCGTCGGCGGCGGCGCGGCCGGCCTCGCCTGCGCCAACGAGCTGCGCGCGCTCGGCTATGGCGGCGCGATCACGATGCTCAGCGCCGACGGCGACCCGCCGTGCGACCGCCCCAACCTGTCGAAAGACTATCTCGCCGGCAATGCGCCGGAGGAATGGATCCCGCTGCGAAGCGGCGACTGGTATGCGGACCAGGCGATCGACCTGCGGCTCGACTGCGAAGTCGTCGCGATCGACACGAACGCGCGCCGGGTCCGCACCGCTGCCGGCGACGAGTTCGGCTTCGACCGGCTGCTGCTCGCCACCGGCTCGGACGCGCGCCGCCTGCCCTCGCCCGATTTCGACCGCGACAATGTCTTCACCCTGCGCTCGCTGGCCGACGCCCGAGCGCTCATCGCCGCGGCCCAAGAGGGCACGCGCGCCGCCATCATCGGGTCGAGCTTCATCGGCCTCGAAACCGCGGCCGCGCTGCGCGCGCGCGGCGTCGAGGTCGACGTCGTCGCGCCCGAGGCCGTGCCGTTCGCCGGCGTGCTTGGGCCCGAGGTCGGCGGCTTCCTCCAGCGGCTCCACGAACGGAAGGGCGTCCGCTTCCATCTCGGGCAGGCAGTCGCCGGGTTCGACGGACTCGCGCTCGCGACCGAGAGCGGCGAACGCATCGCGGCCGACTTCGTCATCGTCGGCATCGGCGCCGCTCCGCGGCTCGATCTCGCGCGCTCGGCCGGCTTCGCGATGGACCACGGCGTGGTCGTCGACTCGGCGATGCGGACCAGCGCGCCCGGCATCTTCGCCGCCGGCGACATCGCGCTGTTTCCCGACCCGGCGACCGGCGAGCCGGTGCGGATCGAGCATTGGGTGGTCGCCGAGCGCCACGGCCAGGTCGCCGCCGCGAACATGCTCGGCATCGCGCGCGCCTTCGACTCGACGCCCTTCTTCTGGACCGAGCAGCACGGCGTCACGGTGCGCTACTCGGGCCATGCCCGGCGCTGGGACGAGGTGCGGATCGACGGCGACCTCGACGGCGGACGGTTCGCGGCGCGCTATCTCGAAAAGGGCGTTCACCGCGCTACCGCGACCGTCGGCTGCGACATGGAGAATCTCATGGATGCGCGGGCATTGGCGGAGGCGTAGTTGTCGCCCCTGCGCTGCGCTTCGGGCGCTCCAAAAATCAAAATGCCCCCGGCATTTCGAATTTTGGAGCGGGTGAAGGGAATCGAACCCTCGTCGTAAGCTTGGGAAGCTTCTGCTCTGCCATTGAGCTACACCCGCTTAGGGGCTCACCGGATGCCCAAGCCCGCACCGAAGGTCAACGGGCCGATTGGAACGCCGGCGATTGACGCGTTCTAAATCCCGCCCGGCACCGGCTCGTAGCCGGCGGCACGCAAGCCCTCGGCCAAGGCATCGCCGCACCGTTCCGCGAGCGCGCCGTCCTCGGAGCGGATCACGAAATTGGCGCCGTAGCGGCCGTCCTTGAAGAAGGGATAGCTGCCGATCGCGACGCCCGGATGCGCGGCCTCGGTCTCGCGCAGCAGGTCGGCGACGTCGCTTTCCGCGGCGCGCGCGCCGATCGTCACCGAAACCACCGGGCGCCCGCCCTCGAGCTTGCCGGTCAGCGCCTCCATCATGCTCGCCGCGATGTGGGGCACGCCGGCGAGGATATATACGTTCCCCATCCGGACGCCGGGCGCGCCCGAGCTCGGGTTGGGGATCAGCTCGGCCCCTTGCGGCACCCGCGCCATCCTCAACCGCGCTTCGGTCAAGCCGCCCGGCCGGTCGCGATAATAATCCTCGAGGATGCCCCGCGCCGCGCCGTCCACGACCACCGGGACTCCGAACGCCGCCGCGATCGCATCGACCGTGATGTCGTCGTGGGTCGGCCCGATCCCGCCGGTCGTGAACAGATAATCGTGGCTCGCGCGGAGCGCGTTGACCGCCGCGCCGATCGCGGCCGTGTCGTCTGGGACCACGCGCACTTCGGCGAGCCGGATGCCTTGGTCGTTCAGCCAGACCGCGAGCTGGGCGACGTTCCTGTCCTGCGTGCGGCCGGACAGGATCTCGTCGCCGATCACGACCAGCGCGGCGCTCCAGATTCGCTCCTCGGCCATCGCCCGCCGCATAGACGTGCGGCTCGACCGCTGGCTAGTCGCGCGCGGCCCTTGCCGACCACACGAGCCCGATCGCGAACGGCGCAACGACCAAGGCGAGCAGAATGGCGCTCCCGAGAAGGCCGGGAATGCGAAGATATTCGCCCAGTTCGATGCTGTTCGAAGCGGGATCCCTGAGCGCGCCCGACAGCGTCGGCCAGCCGATGATGACGAGCAGTGCGGCGCAGGTCGCCGACACCAGCCACAGCGCGCCGCCCCGAGTGCGCGACGCCGCGATCAGCGCGGACGCGATGCAGGCAAGCCAGATCGCCCCGGCCACCAGCGTGACTTCCAGTCCCTTGCCCGCATGGGCCAGGCCGAAGGAATAGCCGGCATAATTCGGGTCGAGCAGCCCGCGCACCGGCGCCGCGCTGTTGAGCCCGGCGGTGACGAGGCAGCCCAGCCCCGCGACCAACCCAGGCCATACCCAATTGCCGCGGCGCAACGCCGCCAGCCATGCGACCATGGCCAGCGCGAACACGGCCAACGCGAAATAAAGCCAGTTCATTTTGCTTCTCCCTCATCCGTTTTGCTGAATTAATACAGCGGCACGGGTAGCAAGGGAACTTGCAATCATCGGGTGCAAACGCGCTTTTGAGGCATTATCTGACGGTCAATGACTCAATATATCACCGTCGCCGCCGACGACCGGGTCGAGGCCCGCAACGGCGTCATCAAGCTCCACGGCCCGGACGCGTTCGAAGGCATGCGCAAGGCGGGCCGCCTCGCAGCGGAAATCCTCGACGCGCTCGTGCCCCACGTCGTCCCCGGAGTGACCACCCAGGCGCTCGACGACATCGTTCACCAGATGACGCTCGACGCCGGAGGAATCCCCGCGACGCTCGGCTATCGCGGCTACACAAAGAGCTGCTGCATCTCGATCAACCATGTCGTGTGCCACGGCATCCCCGGCGACAAGGCGCTGAAGAGTGGCGACATCGTCAACATCGACGTGACTCCGATCGTCGGCGGCTGGCACGGCGACACCAGCCGCATGTACCTGGTCGGCGACGTTCCCATAAAGGCGCGCAAGCTGGTCGACGTGACCTACGAGTGCCTGGTCCTCGGGCTCGAGCAGGCGAGGCCCGGCAACCATCTCGGCGACATCGCCAACGCCATCCAGAGCCATGCCGAGGCGCAGCGCTACAGCGTCGTCCGCGACTTCTGCGGTCACGGCGTCGGCCGCCTATTCCACGACAGCCCCGAGGTCATCCACGCCGGC
>DASTID010000039.1:0-5540 GCA_035717905.1 Sphingomicrobium sp.
GATCGCGGTCCGGGTGAATCCGCCGTTCGCGATCGAGGGCGGCCAAATTTCGATGGGCGCTCGCCCGAGCCCGTTCGGGGTCGATGCCGAGCGCGTGCCGGCGCTGGTGCAGGGGCTGATCGAGGCCGGGGTCGACTGGCGTGGGCTGCACGTGTTCGCGGCCGCCCAATGCCTCAACGCATTGGCGCTGATCGACGCGCACCGGGCGATCGTCACCTGCGCGGGCGAGATCGCCAACGCGCTGGCGATGCCGATCCCGGAGATCAACCTCGGCGGCGGGTTCGACGTGCCCTGTTTCGAGGGCGAGGAGCCGCTCGACCTCTACCGCATGGCCGGTGCGCTTCACGAGACCCTGTGCAACGGCCCGGAGTTGCTGGCGACGACCCGGCTGTCGCTCGAGCTGGGGCGATGGCTGGTGGCCGAAGCGGGCGTCTATGTAACCCGAATCCTCGACCGCACCGAGAGCTGCGGCCAGACTTTCCTGACGACCGACGGGGGCGGCCACCATCTGCTGCGCGCGACCGGCTGCCTGCTCGAGCGCGGCAACGCCAATTATCCGATCGCTGTCGCCAATCGCTTCGGCGATCCGGCCGAGGAGCAGGTCACGGTCACCGGCTGCCTGGCGACTCCGCACGACGTGTTCGGCGAGCAGGTCATGCTGCCCCGCGCCGAGCCCGGCGACCTGATCGCGGTGTTCGCCGCCGGCGCCTACGGCCTCACCGCGAGCCCGCAGGCGTGGGAAAGCCGCCCGCCGGCGCGCGAGCTGCTGGTCTAGGGGACTGTCCCCGGTCGTCAGGGACAGCGAGAGGGGGACAGTCCCCAAGGGGACAGAGGGGACTGTCCCCACGGGACTGTCCCCGCGTAGTCAGGGATAGCGAGAGGGGGACAGTCCCCAAGGGGACAGTCCCCCGCAGTCAGGGATAGAGCGCCTCGACGAAATAGAGGCCGTGCGGCGGGGCGTTGAGCCCCAGCGCGGCGCGGTCCTTCGCCTCGAGCGCTCGCCGCATGTCGTCCGGCGTCCATTGGCCGCGGCCGACGAGCGCGAGGCAGCCGACCATCGAGCGGACCTGGTGGTGGAGGAAGCTGCGGGCAACCGCCTCGACGTGGATTTCGTCGCCGACGCGGCTGACTTCGAGCCGGTCGAGCGTCTTGACCGGGCTGTCCGACTGGCACTGCGCCGAGCGGAAGGTGGTGAAATCGTGCCGCCCTATCAGGTGCGCGGCGCCTTCGCGCATCGCCTCCGCGTCGAGCGGTACGGCGATGTGCCAGACGCGGCCGGCGTCGAGCGCTGGCGGCGCGCGGCGATTGAGGATGCGGTAGCGGTAGCGCCGGCCGACGCACGAGAAGCGCGCATGCCAGTCGTCGGCGGCCTGCCCGGCGTCGAGCACGGAGATCGGCCGCGGGCGCACCAGCGCGTTCAGTCCCTCGCGCAGCCGGTGAGCGGTCAGTGACTTCATGACGTCAATATGCGCCGCCATGGCGAGCGCGTGGACGCCCGCGTCGGTTCGCCCCGCGGCGGTGAACCGCGCTGCCTCGCCGGTCATGCGCTGAACGGCCTCCTCGAGGGCCTGCTGGACCGACGGGCCATGGTCCTGCCGCTGCCAGCCCATGAACGGGCCGCCGTCATATTCGAGCGTCAGCCGCCAGCGGGTCACGGCAGGACCGTGCCTGCGCGGATCGGGAAGCCGCGAAGCAGCTCGCCGGGAGTCATCGGCGCCCGCCCGGCGCGCTGGACGAGCGTCGGGCGGATCGCCCCCTCGCCGCAGCCAATCAGAAGCCCGTCGTCCAACACCAACCCGTCATCCCTGCGAGTGCGGGAATCCCGCTGCTGTTGAAGGTTAGCGGGACCTCCGCTTTCGCGGGGGTGACGCGGAAGAGCTTCGACCCTGGCATCCAACAGCTTGATCCGCTCGCCGATAGCCTCGAACCAGGCGCCGGGGACCGGCGCGAATGCGCGGACCTGCCGCTCGATCTGCTCGGCAGGCCTCGACCAATCGATCCGCGCCGCGGCCTTGTCGAACTTCGGCGCGTAGGTCGCGCCTTCGTCCGGCTGTTGCTCCGGCGGCGTCGGCCGTGCAAGCCAGTCGATCAGTGCGTCCGCCCCGAGTTTCGCCAATTCTTCAGTGAGTTGTCCGGCGGTCTTGCCATCGATATCGACTTCGCGCCGGAGCAGCATCGGGCCGGTGTCGAGCCCTTCGTCCATCTGCATGATGGTAACGCCCGTGACCGCGTCGCCGGCGAGGATCGCGCGCTGGATCGGCGCCGCGCCGCGCCAGCGGGGGAGGAGCGACGCGTGGACGTTGATGCAGCCGTGCTTCGGCGCGTCGAGTATCGGCCTGGGCAGGATCAGCCCGTAGGCCGCGACGACGGCGTAATCGGCATCAAGCGCCCGAAAGTGAACCTGCTCATCGGAGTCGCGCAGCGTTCGCGGCGTGCGGACCTCGATGCCGAGTGCCTCGGCGCGCTCGTGAACCGCGGTCTTGCGCTCGGCCTTGCCGCGCCCGGCCGGCCGCGGCGGCTGGCAATAAGCGGCGATCACCTCATGACCAGCGTCGACGAGCGCTTCGAGGCTCGGCACCGCGAATTCCGGCGATCCCATGAAGACAATGCGCAATTCGGAACCCACTCCGTTAGGGCTGAGCTTGTCGAAGCCCTGCCTTTGGGTTCTTTCACTGTCAAAGAGAAGGGCAGCCCTTCGACAGGCTCAGGACGAACGGTTAGGGGGCTTCCATGGCCTCACAGGAGATCGAAGCACTGAGCCAGGCCCTCGCACGGCTTCCGGGCCTCGGCCCGCGCTCGGCGCGGCGCGCGGTGCTGCACCTGATGAAGAAACGCGAGACCGCGCTCCGGCCGCTTCTCCTCGCGCTGCGCGAGGTCGCCGACAAGCTCTCGGTCTGTTCGGTGTGCGGCAATGTCGACACGTCCGACCCGTGCAGCATCTGCCGCGATGCCAGGCGCGACGAGAAGATGCTGTGCGTAGTCGAGGAGGTCGCCGACCTGTGGGCGCTCGACCGGTCGCGCCTGTTCCCCGGGCGTTATCACGTGCTCGGCGGCCGCCTGTCCGCGCTGGAGGGCGTTCGGCCCGAGGACCTCAGCATAGACAAGCTGGTGACCCGCGTAGCGGCGGGCGGGATCGACGAGGTAGTGCTGGCGATGAACGCCACGCTCGAAGGTCAGACGACGGCGCATTATCTCGCCGAGCGCCTTGAAACATTCCCTATTCGTCTCAGCCAGTTGGCGCACGGACTTCCGGTCGGGGGAGAGCTCGACTATCTCGACGAGGGAACGCTGGCCCAGGCGCTGAGGGCGCGGCGGCCGATTTCTTGAACCCGTTCAATCGAAAGACTAAATCGCACGCATGGCCATTCGCCCGATCTTCGAGACGCCCGATCCCGTCCTGCGGCAAATCAGCAAGCCGGTGGCGACGTTCGACGCCGAGCTGAAGACGCTCGTCACCGACATGTTCGAGACGATGTACGCCGCGCCTGGCATCGGCCTGGCAGCGGTGCAGGTCGGCGTTCCGATCCGCCTGCTGGTGATCGACCTGCAGGAGCCCGAGGACCCCGAAAATCCCGAGAGCAAGCCGGTCCGCGACCCCCGCGTGTTCATCAACCCCGAGATCCTGTGGCACTCGGACGTCGAGGTGCCCTACACCGAGGGCTGCCTGTCGGTCCCCGAGCAATATGCCGAGGTGATGCGGCCCGACCGCATCCGCGCCAGGTGGCAGGATGTCGAGGGAACGACCTACGAGGAGGAGATCGAGGGCCTGCTGGCGGTCTGCCTGCAGCACGAGATGGACCATCTGAACGGCGTGCTGTTCATCGATCATCTCTCGCGCCTCAAGCGCGACATGGTGCTCAAGAAGCTCGCCAAGTGGCGGAAAGAGCAGGGTTTAAAGGCGGCGTGATTTTCTCCTCCCCTCGATTGCGAGGGGAGGATGTTATCGAATCGACGTCGCCGCGTTGCGGCAATCCTCGGCGCATTCGCGGCACATCTGCGCGCACAGCTTGCAATGCTCGTGGTCGTGGCGCTCGCATTCCGCGGCGCAGGCGTCGCATACGCGGGCGCACAGCTCGAGCGTCTCGCGCAGCACCTGCTCGTTCGCTCCGGTCCGGCGCACCGCGAGCTTGCCGGCCGCCTCGCACACGTCCGCGCAGTCGAGGCAGGTCCGGATGCACTGCGTCATGTCCATCTTTTCGGCCGCGCAGGCGTCGGCGCAGCTGAGGCACATCCGCGCGCAGTACATCAGATGGTGCGCGGCATCGCCGAGCGGCTGGTTGACGTGGCCGGCCACGTCCGGGTGAAGGGCGATCATCTTGCGGATGGACATGCGAATCTCCTCAGCTCTCAAACCGCCAACGTTCCGCTTGAGCAGCGGCTCCGTGCGGCCTACAGTTCGCATAATGTTCCGGGGGAGTCACGGTCATGGACGCGGCCGTCATTGCATTGTTGGTCACCGCGCTTGGCGCGGGCGCGCTGATCGGTTGGCTGTTCGCGGGCCGTGACGCGGCGGCTGCCAGACAGACGGTCGAGAATCTGCGGCTCCAGCTCGACGGGGTCGTGAAGGAGCGGGACACCAACCGGAATGCTGTCACCGAGCTCTCCGCCCTGAAAGCCGCGCAGGAGGAGCGCGATAAGAGCTTCGAGCAGCAGCTGACCGCGCTCAAGGATGCCAAGGAAAGCCTGTCGGCGCAGTTTCACGAGATCGCGCACAAGCTGCTCGGCGACGCGCGCAAGACCTTCCTCGACCAGGCCGGAGAGAAGTTCACCGCCGTGGTTTCGCCGGTCGAGACGCTCCTCAAGACCTATCAGGAGAAGCTCCAGACGATCGAGAAGGAGCGGGTCGACCATTATGCCGGGCTGCGCGAGGCGGTCGATCTGGTGCGGACCGGACAAGGGCAGGTGCGCGACGAAACCCGCAACCTCGTCAACGCGCTCAGGGCCTCGCCGAAGGCGCGCGGACGGTGGGGCGAGCAGTCACTGCGCAACGTCCTCGAGCAGGCGGGACTCAGCGAATATGTCGACTTCGACACGGAAGTGTCGGTGGATACCGGTGACGGTCGCCTGCGGCCCGACGTCATCGTGCGCCTGCCCGGCGGGCGCAAGCTCGTGATCGACTCGAAATGCTCGCTCAACGCCTATCTCGACGCGTGCGACGAGGTCGATGACGAGAAGCGCGAGGCGTGCTTTCGCGCCCACGTCGCGTCGATGCGCACCCATGCCCAGCAGCTCGGCTCGAAAGCCTATTGGGGGCAGTTCGGCGACGCGGCCGATTATGTGATCATGTACATCCCGGGCGAACATTTCCTCGCCGCGGCCCTGGAGCAGGACCCGACCTTGTGGGACTGGGCGTTCGAGCGGCGGGTGCTGCTGGCGACGCCGACCAACCTAGTCGCCATCGCCAAGACCGTGGCGAGCATCTGGCGGCAGGAGCGGCTAGCCGAAGCGGCGCAGGAAATCGCCAACTTGGGCAAGGAGTTGCACTCTCGCCTTGCGACCATGAACGAGCATATGACGCGGGTCGGCAAGAACCTCTCGAC
>DASTID010000040.1:0-17158 GCA_035717905.1 Sphingomicrobium sp.
CGATGCCGCGGCCGCGCGCCTCCTCGGCGACGACGAGGATGGTGATGCGCCCGACGGGCTGGTCGCGGTGGATGGTCATCATCGAATGGATGCCGCATAGTCCGACGACCTGCTTGCCGAGCGTCGCGACGAGCGGCGCGAGCTTGTCCTGGGCGAGGCGGGCGATGCGCTTGCGTACGCCCTTCGCGTCGACCTCGTGGCCGAGCAACTTGATGAGCTCCACCAGGACCGTCGCATCCCCGGCCTTCGCATCGCGGATTTCCGGCTTGGGCTCGGGCCTGGGTCTCGGGGCCGCGCGACGCGGCTTTTCCGCGGGCTCCCGATCGTTCGCAGGCTCGGGCCGGCGCACTTTCGACGCCTTGCGCTTCCTTGGCAGCACCGCGACGTCGAGCGACGCGCCCCAGTCCTTCGCGCCGAGGTTGCGCAGAAAGTCCTCGACCTCCTCGGGTTTGGCGGTCGGTCCTTTCGCGTCCATGCCGAACACCGCCTTGCCCACCCGGTCGGTCAGCCCGACCTTGCCGAAGCGCCGCTTGCCGGGCGTGCGCACGCGCGAGCGGACCAGCTTGAGGCCACGATTGCGGGCGGATTCGGCTAGCTCGTCGAGCCGCGGGTCGCTCACAGCCGGTCCAGCAAGTGCAGCACCAGGCCAACCATCCCGCCGACCAGCGTGCCGTTGATGCGGATATATTGCAGGTCGCGCCCGACCGCCGCCTCGAGCCGCGCGGTGACGGTCCGCGCATCCCAGCTGCGCACCGTGTCGGAGACGAGCTTGACGATCGAGCTGCCGTAGCTCGCGGCCATGCCGACCACCGCGCGGCGCGCGAACTGGTTGATCGCGGCGCGAATGCGCGCGTCCTTCTCCAGCGTCGCGCCCATCGATTTCAGCACTTCGCCTAGCTTTCCCGCGAGCACCGCGTCGGGGTTGCGCGCGGCGCGGACGATCGCCGCCCGGCCATTCTGCCACAAGGCGTCAAGCCACAGGCTGACCGACTGGTTGTCGAGCAATTGCTCCTTGATGTGCTCGACCCGCTCGCGTGTTTCCGGGCGCTTCTGCAAATCGTTGGCGAGCTGCGCCAGCGCCTCCTCGACCTTGACCCGCACCGGATGCGCGGGGTCGGTCGACATTTCCGCGGTCAGCTTGCGCAGGCCGTCGATGATCGCGTCGGCGAGCTTGGCGTCGAGCCCGGCGAGCTTGAGCACCCAGTTCGCCTTCTTGTGGACCATCTCGCGGATTAGCTCTTCGTTGGCGTCGAGCGCGCGCGCCATCCAGCGGATCGCGGCCTCGAGCATCGGCACGTGGCGGTCCTCGTTGATCGCCGAGGCGAGCGCATGGCCGAGCAGCGGCGACAGTTCCATCGCGCGAATGCGCGCGGCGATCGCGCCCTTGATGATCCCGCCCAAACGCTCGTCGTCGAGGCTTTCGAACATGTCGGCGATCAGGCGCGAGGCGCCGGCGCGGATTCGCGACTGGGCCTCCTTGCCCGGGCTTTGGAGGAAGCGTCCGGCCGCTCCGGCGACGTCGATGTTGCGCATCCGCCGGGCGACCACGCCGGGGATCAGGAAATTCTCCTTGAGGAAGGACGCCAGCGCTTCGCCGATGCGGTCCTTGTTGCGCGGGATGATCGCGGTGTGCGGGATCGGCAGGCCGAGCGGATGGCGGAACAGGGCCGTCACCGCGAACCAGTCGGCCAGGCCGCCGACCATCGCCGCTTCCGCGAACGCCTTGACGTAGCTGAGCGCGGGATAGCTGTGTTCGAAGGCGCGGGCGGCGACGAACACCGCGGCCATCGCCACGAGGAGGCCGGTGGCGGCGAGCTTCATCCCCTGCGCGCCCGATTGCGCCGGGTTGAACCGCGACAGAGTGCCGTTGGTCATCGCCTTCATGCCGACTCAATAGCCGAGCCGGCGATGAGGTTCACCCGCCCGCCGGCGACGGCCTATTCAGCCGGGACGGCATGGCCCTGTTCATGCGCGCCGGCGCCGACGAAGCGGTGGAACAGCTTGCCGATCCGCGACTCGATCGAGATCGCGATCGAGAAATAGGCAGGCACCAGTACCAGCGTCAGCAGCGTCGAGAAGATCAGGCCGCCGATGACGGTGATGCCCATCGGCGCGCGCCAGCTGTTGTCGCCGCTGAGCGAGATCGCGGTCGGCAGCATGCCGGCGACCATCGCCACCGTCGTCATGACGATCGGCTGAGCGCGCTTGTGGCCCGCCTCCCAGATCGCCTCGTTCTTGGCCATGCCGTGGTTCATCATCTCGACCGCGAAATCGACCAGCAGGATCGAGTTCTTGGCGACGATTCCGAACAGCATGAGGATGCCGATCAGCACGAACAGCGATACCGGCTGGCCGGCGACGTGCAAGGCGATCGCCGCGCCCAATGGCGCGAGCAGCAGCGAGCCCATGTTGACGAACGGCGCCAGGAAGCGACGGTAGAGCAGCACCAGGACCGCGAACACCAGCAGCACGCCCGAGATCAGAGCGACCGTGAAGTTGAACAGCAGCTCGGCCTGCCACTTCTGGTTGCCGAGGTTCATCTTCTGCACGCCCTGCGGCAGGTTCTTGTAGGCGGGCAGCTCATAGACCTTGGCCCACACGTCGCCCTCGACCACGCCGGGGGCGAGGTCGGCGCCGATCGACAGCCGGCGCAGCTGGTTCGAGCGGTTGATCGTCGTCGGACCGGACCCGAAGCCGATGTCGGCGACCGCCTTCAGCGGCACCGAGCCGCCGTCCGACGTCGGGACCGGCAGGTTCTTCAACGTCTCGATGTCGCGCCGCGAATTTTCCGACAGCGACACGGTGATCGGCACCTGCCGGTCGGACAGCGAGAATTTGGCGCTATTCTGCTCGATGTCGCCCATGGTCGCGATGCGGATCGTCTGGCTCAGCGCGGCGGTGGTGACGCCGAGATCGGCGGCGAGCTCGAACCTCGGGGTGATGGTGATCTCGGGCCGGGCAAGATTGCTGCCGACCCGCGGAGCGACGAGCCCCGGCACCGTCCCCATTTCCTTGGCCAGCTCGTTGGCGACCGCGGTCAGCTCCTCGGGGTCCTCGCCGCCGAGATAGAGCATGATGTCGCGCGAATCCGGGTCCGGCCCGCCGCCCTGCTGCGACTGGAAGCTGACGCGCGCGTCGGGGATCGCGGCCAGCGTCGGCGACAGGTTGCGCTGGAATTCGGTGCTGGTGACGTCGCGGTCTTTCTTGAGGACGATGCTGACCCGGCCGTCGCCGACATTGACTCGCTCGAACACGCGCTCGACGCTCGGGTCTTTGGCGACGATCGCGGCGACGCGGTCGACGACCTCCTCGGTCTGCTTGAGCGTGGTGCCCGGCGCCAGCGTGATGTTGACCCGTGCAAAATCGTCGTTCTGCGGCGGGAAGAAGGACAGCGGCAGAGTGCCGAACAGCACGATGCTGACCAGCAGGGTGGCGATTCCGGCGCCGACCATCGTCAGCCGGTGATCGTGCATCCGCGCGCTCCAGCGCGCGACCATGATCCCATACCAGCCGGCGAAGCCGCCGCTGCCGAACAGCTCGACCAGGAAGGCGATCAGCTTCGCCGCCCCGTAGCCCACGGCCGCACCGACGAGCACGGCGATCGGGAAGGCGATCGCTCCGGCGAGGCCGAGCTTGCCCAGCGCCATCATTGCCGCGCCCGTGCCGCCGAGGAATGCCGCGACGACGACCAGCGCTAGCAGCGCCGCGAACGCATAATAGCCGAAGTGTCGCGGAAGCCTCGGCAGCCGTGCCAGCAGCGCGTTGGCCCTGCTCGTGTCGAGGCTCCAGTTGAGGACCTTCAGATAGAGGTCCATCCAGCGCCAGTTGGCGTGCGGCTGGGCGCCGTGCGAGCGCAGGAAATAAGCGGCCACGAGCGGCGTGATCATGCGCGCGACGAGCAGGCTCATCAGCACCGACAGCACCACGGTGAAGCCGAACGCCTTGAAATATTGGCCCGCGATTCCGGGCATCAGCGCGACCGGCAGGAACACCGCGACGATCGCCATCGTCGTCGCCAGCACGGCGAGCCCGATTTCGTCGGCCGCATCGAGCGACGCCTGGTAGCCCGATTTGCCCATGCGCATGTGGCGCACGATGTTCTCGATCTCGACGATCGCGTCGTCGACCAGAACCCCCGCGACCAGGCCCATCGCCATGGTCGACATGAAGTTCATGGTGATGCCCATCATGCTCATGAAGAAGAAGGCAGGAATGGCGGAGAGCGGGATGGCGAGCGCCGAAATCGCCGTCGCCCGGATATCGCGCAGGAAGATCAGCACGACCAGGACCGCGAGCACCGCGCCCTCGATCAGGCCCTCCATCGCGGAACGATACTGGGCCTCGGTATAGTCGACCCGGTTGACGATCTCGGCGAAGCGGACCTTCGGATTTTCTTTCTCGAGCTTGTTCAGCTCTTTCATGCCCGCGGCGTAGGCGGTGACCTCGGACGAGCCCTTGGCACGCTGTACGTAGAAGGTGACGACCTGGTGGCCGTTCATCTTGGTGATCGTGCGCTGCTCCGAGGAGGAATCCTTGACCTGGCCGAGGTCGGCGAGCTTTACGAAGCGGCCGCCCGGCAGGGAAATTTCGGTCTGCGAGAGGGCGTAGGCGTCCTGCGCGTTGCCGAGCACCCGCACCGACTGCTCCGAACCGGCGATCTCGGCGCGGCCGCCCGCGCCGTTGAAATTGCTCTGCCGAAGCTGCTGGTTGACCTGCGCGGCGGTGATGCCCTGCGCCTGCAGCGCCGCCGGGTCGAGGATCACGCGGATCGTCCGGTCGACGCCGCCGCCGCGCGAGACGGCCGCGACCCCTTCGACGCCGAGCAGCCGCTTGGCGACCGTGTTGTCGATGTACCAGCTCAGCTGCTCGAGGGTCATATCCGTCGTCTCGGCGGACATCACCATGATCGGCTCGTCCTCGGCGTCGACGCGGGTGATCTGCGGCTCGAGGATGCCTTCGGGCAGGTTGCTGCGAATCTGCGAGATCGCGTTGCGGACGTCGTTGACCGCGCGGTCGGGCGAGGTGCCGAGCTCGAAGGTCACGAAGGTGGAGCTGCTGCCTTCGCTGACAGTACTGTTGATCTCGTCGACGCCGGTGATCCCGCGCACCGCCGATTCGACCCGCTGCGTGACCTGCGTCTCCATTTCGTTCGGCGCAGCGCCGGGCTGGCTGACGGAGACGATCGCCGCCGGGAAGTCGATGTCGGGCGCGTTGTTGACCTGCATCCGGGCGAAGGCGACCAGCCCGGCCAGCATCAGGAAGGCGAACAGCACGATCGGCGCGACCGGGTTGCGGATGCACCAGGAGGAAATGTTGCGGAAATTCATATCAGCTCAGCTTCTCGTGCGTTCATTTGCCGGCGTCAGCGCGCCGAATGCCGCTTGGGATTGACCTTCTGGCCGGGGTTCAGGAACGGACCGGCGGACAGGACGATCGCTTCGTTGCCCGACAGGCCGGCGGCGATGACCACGCCGTCGTCGTTGACGTTGGCGATCGTGATATCGCGCCGCTCGACCTGATTCTTGCCGTTGACGATGTAGACGAAATTGCCTTTTTCGTCGCTCAGAACGGCGCTCTGCGGAAGCAGCGGAGCGATCGTCGTGCCGCTGCTGATCCGCGCCTCGGCAAAGCCGCCGGGGCGGATCGCGGGGCTGTACGGGATCGCGATGCGCACTTCGCCGAGCCGTGATTGCGGGTCGATCACGGGCGCCACCTGCCACACCGTCCCGTTGACGCTCTGGCTCGCGCCGACCGGCGTGACCGTCGCCGGCATGCCGACGCGGACCAGCGACAGGTCCTGCTGCGACAGCTGCGCCTTCATCTCCATCTCGCCGCCTTCTGCGAGCCGGAACAATGGCCCGGAGCCGGGGCCGACCACCTGTCCGAGCTCGACGTCGCGCGACAGGATCAGGCCGCTGGTCGGCGCGACCACGTTGAGCCGGCCGATCTCGGCGCGTGTCGCGGCTAGCTGCGCCTGGGCGACGCGCACCTGGGCGTAGGCCGCATCGCGAGTCGCTTTCTTCGAATCGATCTCTGCCTTGGACACGAAGCCGCGGTCCTTGAGCGCCACCGCGCGTTCGTAATTCGACTGGGCGAGCGCGGCATTGGCGCGCGCCGCCTCGACCTGCGCGGCAAGCTGCGCCGCCTGCTGGGCCTGGACCGAGCGGTCGACGACGGCCAGCACCTGGCCGCCGCGGACCCAGCTGCCGGCGTCGACCAGCACGCGGACGACCTTGCCGCCCGAGCCGGCGATGCCGATCGGCTGGTCGCGGCGCGCCGCGAGCGGGCCGCTGGCGGTGACCGCCCGCGCGACGTCGCTGCGCCCGGGGACGACCACGGACACGGTCGGGACCTGGCCGGCCCCCGCGCCCGCCTGTGGCGCGGCGTCATCGCCGCCGCGGCTCATCATCAGGGCGATGGCGAGCGCGGCCAGCGCGACCACGACCGCCGCGACGATCACCAGCTGGCGCCGGCGGCGTGAACGGTCGACCACGACCAACGTGTCAGAGGAGCGGATCGAGGTTTCGCGGTTCATCATTCCCTGCCCAATGGCGTCGAATCAAAGTGGCTGCGCAGCTGTATTACTGCAATAAGTCACCGCCCGCAACAGAATGTGATCCAGGCGACAGTGCCACTTGTTTTCGACTAACTGCGGCACTTGTCTGGCAAGCGCGCGTTGGCGCATCTGGCGACGCTGCTGTTTTATACAAGGGGAAGGGCCGCGATGGAAAATTACGGCATTATCGGCTGGATCGTGATTGGCGGGATCGCGGGCGCGATCGCCAAGCTCCTGATGCCCGGGCGCGACCCGGGCGGGTGCATCATCACCATCCTGCTCGGCATCGCCGGCGCGGTCGTCGCCGGATGGATCGGCCGCGCGGTCGGCTGGTATGGTCCCAACGACCAGGGCGCGGGCTTCATCGCCGCGATCGTCGGCGCATTCATTCTGCTGTTCATATACCGGCTGATCGCGCGCCGGCGCGCCTAGCCGCCTGACGGCCGTTCAGCCGGCAGCCATGGCCCGCGGGCGACCGTGCGCCATTGCCATGAACTGCCAGAGGAATATGCCATGAAAACCGCTTTTGCCGCGGCGCTGATGCTCGGCGCCGCCGCGCTGTCGTCAGCCGCGACCGCGCAGCCTGCCGCCGCAATCACCCAGGCGATCGCCGGAACCCGCCTCGACCTTACCGCCAGCGGCGAGGTCACGCGCGTGCCCGACGTCGCGGTGATCAGCACCGGGGTCGTGACTCGCGCAACCACGGCCCGCGCCGCCATTCAGCAGGCGGCGGCGCGCATGGAGCGCGTCCGGACCGCGTTGAAGCGCGCCGGAGTCGAGGATCGCGACATCCAGACCAGCAGCATCAGCCTCAACCCCGAATATCGGTACGAGAACAACAAGCCGCCGAAGTTGACCGGCTATTCGGCCTCGAACCAGCTCACCGTGCGGTTCCGTGACATCGCCAACGCCGGCGAGATCCTCGACGCTTTGGTCGCCGAGGGGGCGAACCAGATCAACGGGCCGACGCTGACCATCGACAAGCCCGAAGCGGCGCTCGACGAGGCGCGTGCGCGGGCCGTCGCCGACGGCCGGGCCCGGGCCGAGCTTTACGCGCGGTCGATGGGCCTGCGCGTCGTTCGCGTCGTCTCGGTGAGCGAGACCGGCCGCGGCTATCCGGTGCCGCCGCCGATGCCGGTGATGATGGCCGAGCGCTCGCAGGACGCCAGCACCAAAATTAGTCCCGGCGAGCAGAAGCTCGAAGTCAACCTCGCGATGACGTTCGAATTGCAGTGACAAAAAAGGGCCGCGCAGCACCGGCTGCGCGGCCCGATTTTTGATGCACGTGGCGCGTCTAGCGGACGGTGCCCCTGCGGATGAGGTTGACGATCGCCAGCAGGACGATCGCGCCGATCAGCGAGTAGAGGAAACTCTCGATCGTGACGCCGCTGTTGAGCGAGGCGCCGCCGCCGAGCAGCAGGCCGGCGATTACCGCGCCGATGATGCCGACGACAATATTGAGGATGATGCCCTGCTGGGCGTCCGTGCGCATGATCAGGCTGGCCAGCCAGCCGCAAATACCACCGACGATCAGCCAAATGATAATACCCATGAGCTTCCCTCCTGTTGTCCGGGGCCGCCTGCCAGGCGTGCGGCGGCCATTCCGTCACCACAGACGCGTGATGCCGGGTTGTTGTTCCGGATTCGGAAGGGTCTGTCCAGCTTTATGGTTGAGGAATCGGCCCGTGAACCGCTGGAAAGCTGGATAGATGAACGCCCGTAACGAGCGCGACGTCAGTAGCGCTGCTGCTTCTCGTACTGGTCGCGATACTGCTTGATGCGGGTGACGCGAAGGCCGGGCATGCCGCTGCGGTCCACCGCCCGCTGCCAGCTGGTGAATTCCTCGAGGCTCAGCGAGTAGCGCTTGCAGGCGTCGTCGACGCTGAGCAGACCACCGGACACGGCGGCGACCACCTCGGCCTTGCGGCGCACCACCCAGCGGGTCGTCGCGACCGGCGGCAGCGAGTCGAGAGTCAGCGGCTCCCCGAGAGGCCCGATGACCTGTGCCGGCCGGATTTTCTGGTTCTCGAGCATTCCCGTCACACCTGCTTAATCATTGCTACTGCCAGCCTCTTAAGAGCGCCGCGTTGAAAATATTCTGAAACGCGCTGGTTAATTGCGTGGTTAGTCCGGCTTACGCTCCCTTAACCCTGATGCGTCCTCGGCGAAGGCGCCGCGAAGGTGCTTGACGGCCTCGCGCCAGCCCTCGCCGCCCGAAAGGTAGCAGGCGATGGCGTGCTGCCGGCTTTCGGCATCCGCGCGCACGTCGTCGCCGAGCAGTGCGAGGAGCTCGTCGATGCTGAGCGGGGCGCCCCCATTTTGCCGCAAGTCCCCGTCGTGACGCGCCAACAGCGCCTCCTTCCAGTCCGTCTCCCCTCCGCTCTAGGCGACAGGAGTGAAATTCGGGTAAAGAGCGGCGCAAGAGACCTCCTGATGCTGATCGATTTCGACCTTGGCCGCCCGGCAGCGGGTGCGCGCATCGTCGTCGCCATGTCCGGCGGCGTCGACAGCTCGGTCACGGCCGCGCTGGCAGCGCGGACCGGAGCGGAGGTGATCGGCGTCACGCTCCAGCTCTACGACCATGGCGAAGCGGTGCGCCGCCCGGGCTCGTGCTGCGCCGGCCAGGACATCTACGATGCCAGCATGGTCGCCGACCGGCTCGGAATCGCCCATTACGTGCTCGATTACGAGAGTCGCTTCCGGTCCGGCGTGATCGACCGCTTCGTCGACGAATATGCCCATGGCCGGACGCCGATTCCGTGCGCCTTGTGCAATCAGGGCGTGAAGTTCGTCGACCTCATCGCCTTCGCCCGCGAGCTCGGCGCCGACTGCCTCGCCACCGGTCACTACGTGCGGCGGATCGTCAACGGTGCGCGCGCCGAGTTGCACAAGGGCGCCGACCCGCGCCGCGACCAGAGCTATTTCCTGTACGGGACGACGCGCGACCAGCTCGATTATCTCCGCTTTCCGCTCGGCGACCTGCCCAAGGACGAGGTGCGGCGGATCGCGGCCGAGCTCGAGCTCGCGGTCGCGGCCAAGCCCGACAGCCAGGACATCTGCTTCGTGCCCGATGGCAATTATGCGGGGCTGGTCAAGCGGCTGCGGCCCGAGACGGAGGCGCCGGGCGACATCGTCGACCTCGACGGCCGCGTGCTCGGGCAGCACCGCGGCGTCGTGCATTTCACGATCGGTCAGCGGCGCGGGATCGAAATCGGCGGCCAGAAGGCGCCGCTCTACGTCGTCGGCATCGATCCAGACCGGCGGCGCGTGGTCGTCGGTCCGCGCCGGGCGCTTGCGGTCGAGGCGATGCGGGTCGGCGACTGGAACTGGCTCGGCGAGAGCCAGCGCGAGGTCGGCGTCAAGGTGCGTTCGCTGGCGTCCCCCGTGCCGGCACTCGTCGATGGCGACTGGATCCGCTTCGGGCGCGCCGAATATGGCGTCGCGCCCGGCCAGGCGGCGGTCGCCTATGACGGCACGCGCCTGCTCGGCGGGGGCTGGATCGCCGAGACGGTCGCCGCCGAGCAGGCCGCGCTCGATGCCGCCGCCGCTTAGCGCCGGAGTCCTGCTCTTCCGCCGGCGCGGCGGCGAAATTCAGGTCCTGATGATCAAGCCCGGCGGGCCGTTCTGGCGCAACAAGGATGCCGGCGCATGGATGATCCCCAAAGGCGCCGTCGAACCCGGCGAGACGCCCGTCGAGGCAGCGCTGCGCGAATTCGCCGAGGAGACCGGGACGGCGCTGACCGGTCTGCCGTGGCCGCTTGCCCGTATCCGCCAGGCCGGCGGCAAGACCGTCGAAGCCTTCGCCGCCGAGGGCGACCTCGACCCGGCGACAATCCGGTCGAACGAGTTCGAGGTCGAATGGCCGCCCCGCAGCGGCCGGCGCGAGGTGTTTCCCGAAGCGGCGGAAGCGCGGTGGTTGGGCCTCGCCGAAGCGCGCGAGATGATGCTTCCAAGCCAGCTGCCGCTGCTCCAAGCATTGGAAGAGAAGATCGGCGAGGGGGACTGAGCCGGCCTAGCGGCGGCACTCGTCTGGATGTGCTCCGCAGACCTTGCCGATCTCTTCGATGATCCGCTTCTGCTCCGGCAGCTTGCGATAGTCCTCGATGACGATTGCTTTGCTTTTGTTGACCGCATCCCGGGCTTCGCCTTCGGGGTCCGGATCGCCGCGCGCGCGGAAAATTCGGATACTTGCGTTGCGCAGCCTGCGTTCCTCGTCGCCGCAGCTTGCGTCCAGCTTCGATTTGAACCCGGCCACCGACAGGCCGGCGGCGTCCGCGGCCCGGATGACCGCGAACGCGCATTGCGTGTGCGCGAGATTTGCGGCGTCGCCCTCGTCGAGCAATTGCTGCGGAACGCCGGCTGCGGCGAGAAGCATGGCAATGGCGATCATTCGGCGCTCTCCGTAAGCTCCGACGACAGCAAGGTTTCGCGGTCGATCTGCCCTTCGGGGTCGACGTGGATCAGGATCTCGGTGCCGGGGAAACGCTGCTGCAGCGCCTCCTCGACGCGGTCCAGCCGGTCGTGCGCTTGCCGCACCGTCCAGTCGGCCGGCACCCAGACGTGGAACTGGACGAAGCGCAATGTCCCGCTCTTGCGCGTGCGCAGGTCGTGCAGGCCGCGAAGCTCGTCATGTTCCGCCGCGGCGTCGAGGAACGCCTGGCGCTCGGTCGCGGGCCACTCGCGGTCCATCAACTGGTTGACCGCCTCGCCCGAGGCGCGCCACGCGCCCCACAGCAGCCACAGCGCGATGCCGATGCCGAACGCCGCGTCGGCGCCGCCGATGTGCAGAGCCTGGTCGAGCAGCAGCGCCACGATCACCGCGCTGTTGAGCATCAGGTCCGACTTGTAGTGGACATTGTCGGTCTTGATCGCGACCGACGCCGTGCGCCGGATGACGCCTCGCTGGTACCACAGCAGGGCGAGCGTCGCGGCGATCGCGAACAGCGACACCGCGATGCCGAGCCCCATCGCCTCGGTGCGCGCGCCCTCGATCAGCCGCTCGATCGCGCGCCACGCGATGCCGATTGCCGACACGGTGATCAGCGCGATCTGCGCGAGTGCCACCAGGGCCTCGGCCTTGCCATGACCGAAGCGATGGTCGCGGTCGGCCGGCGCGGCGGCGATGCGCACGCCGAGCAAGGTCGTGAGGCTGGCGATCACGTCGAGCGCGGTATCGGCAAGGCTGCCCAGCATGGCGGTCGAATCGGTCGCCCAGGCGGCCCACGCCTTGGCGATGAGCAGCGCCAGCGCCAGCGCGACGCTGGCCAGGGCGGCGCGGGTGGCGAGGCTCGAATGCTCGGCCGCGGTTTTCGCGGTGGTCACGGGTAGAGCAGGCCTTCGCTCCAGCCGTCGCCGGTCCGGGTGAACAGCCGCCGCTCGTGCAGCCGGTGCGGCCGATCGCTCCAGAACTCGATCCGCTCGGGGACGAGGCGGAAGCCCGACCAGCGCGGCGGGCGCGGCACATCCGCTCCCTCGAACTTGCGGGCGAATTCCTCATAGCGTCGCTCGAACAGCTGACGGCTGTCGAGCGGCCGCGACTGGTCCGACGCCCACGAGCCGATGCGCGATTCCCGGCTGCGCGCGGCAAAATAGGCGTCGGCTTCGGCGTCGCTGACGAGGTCGACCGGCCCCTCGGCGCGGACCTGCCGGCGCAGCGACTTCCAGTGGATCGCGAGCGCGCCATGAGGATTGGCGCGCAGCTCCTCGCCCTTGCGGCTGTCGAGGTTGGTGAAGAAGCCGAATCCTTCGGGGCCCCAGCGCCGAAGCAGCACCACCCGGAGCGAGGGCTTCCCGTCGGCGTCGGCGGTCGCGAAGGCCATCGCCTCGGGATCGTTGATCTCCGAAGCGCGCGCCTCGGCAAGCCATTGGTCGAACAAGGCGAAGGGGTCGGTCATGCCCCGCGAGCCTTAGGCATGGGCCCGCGCGAACGGCAACCCATCTGGCCATAGCGTCATGGTTGCGGCATGGGAGCGCCAATGGCACTCGACCTCTACCAACGCCTCGGCCTCAAGCGCGGCGCGAGCGAGGCGGAGATCAAGAAGGCTTACCGAAGCCTCGCCAAGCAGCTTCATCCCGACCGCAACACCGACAACCCCAAGGCGGCCGAGCGGTTCGCGCAGGTGACGGCCGCCTACGACCTCCTCTCGGACAAGGACAAGCGCGCCCAATACGACCGCGGCGAGATCGACGAGGACGGCAATCCGAAGATGCCGTTCGGCGCTGGCTTCGGCGGCTATTCGGGCGGCTCGCGCGGGCCGCAGCCCGGCGGCGGACAGGGGTTCGAGAACTTCAATTTCGGCGGGGCCGACGCTGCGGACCTGAGCGACCTGTTCGAAGGCTTGTTCGGGGGGGCGACCGGCGGTCGGGCGAGGCCGGGTGGCGGCTTCGGCGGCTTCCGGCAGCGCGCCCGGGCCCCGCAGAAAGGCGCCGACGTCGCCTACCGCCTGAAGGTGCCGTTTCGCGATGCCGTGGCGCTCAGCCCGCAGCGGATCACGCTTGCGGACGGCAAGACGATCGACCTCAAGCTGCCCAAGGGGCTGGAGGACGGCACCCGCATCCGCCTGTCGGGCAAGGGCGAGGAAGGGCCGGCGGGCCGCGGCGACGCGATCGTCACGGTCGAGGTCGCGCCCGATCGCCTGTTCACGCGCGACGGCGGCGACATCCGGCTGACGCTGCCGGTGACGCTCAAGGAGGCGGTGCTGGGCGCGAAGGTCAAGGTGCCGACGCCCGAGGGTCCGGTGATGCTGACCGTCCCCAAAGGCACCACTTCGGGCAAGGTGCTGCGTCTGAAAGGCCGCGGATTCACCGGCAAGGACGGCAAGCGCGGCGACCAGCTGGTGACAGTCGAGATCGACGTGCCCGCGGGCGATCCCGAGCTCCAGAAGTTCGCGGAAGACTGGAACGGCGGCGGCGGCAACCCGCGCGCGAGCTTTGGTGTTTAGCACCCGCGGTTGAATGCGAGACATTTCCCCCCAGTCGCCGGAGGCCAGGCGCAAGCGCCTCGCCAGCATGCGCGCGGCCTTCGGCACCGAGGTCGAGGAGAAGCTCAAGCCGCGGCTGACGGCGTGGGAAGTCGTCAAGCGCGTCGCGATCGGCGTCTACAACGACGGATTCATCCACGCTGGCAACCTCGCTTATCTGTCGATCGTCGCCTTGTTTCCCTTCTTCATCGTGGCGGCCGCCGTCGCGCATTTGCTCGGCCAGGGCCAGGACGCGCAGCTGACCGTCGCGAATGTCCTTCGCCGGCTTCCGCCCAATGTCGCGGACACCTTGCGCGAGCCGATCAACGAGGTGCTGACGGTCAGGACCGGACCGTTGCTGTGGTTGGGCGCGCTCGTCGGCCTGTGGACCGCGACCAGCTTCGTCGAGACGATCCGCGATATCCTTCGCCGCTGCTATGGCGTCAGGTACTGCGCGCCTTTCTGGGAGTACCGGCTGGGCTCGATCCTGCTGATCGTCGGAGCCGTCCTTTTGCTGATGGTGGCCTTCGCGGCGACCACCGCGCTCAGCCTCATCCATCACGCGCTGGTGCAATGGTTCCCGTTCGCGGCGGGGCTCGGCACCACGCTCGGACTCTACCGGCTGGTGCCGGCGGTGACTCTGTTCTTCACCTTCTACGCCTTGTTCTACGCGCTGACGCCCGCGCGCTACCGCAAGCACGGCTGCCCTAAATGGCCGGGCGCGTTGCTGATCACCGCCTGGTGGCTGGTCACCGTCGAGATCCTGCCGAGCGCGCTTGGCCTGCTCGGCGGCTACAGCCTGACCTACGGAAGCCTCGCCGGCGTGATGATTGCGCTCATCTTCTTCTTCGTCATCGGCCTTGGGGTCGTGATGGGAGCCGAGCTCAACGCGGCGCTGGCCGAAGGCGGAGCCACCGCGCTAAAGGGCGAAATCTACACGGGCCCGTACACCGACGAGCTCGAGGTCGAGGAGCCGCAACTCGGTGAGGACGTGCGGCCGGAGCTGGAGACAGGGGGACCGCAACTTTGACCCAATTGATGCAGGGCAAGCGCGGGCTGATCATGGGCCTGGCGAACGATCGCTCGCTCGCCTGGGGCATCGCCCGCGCGCTTGGGCAGCAGGGCGCCGAGCTGGCCTTCGCCTATCAGGGGGAAGCGCTCGAGAAGCGGGTGCGCCCGCTGGCGATGGAGCTCGGCTCCGACCTTTTGATCGACTGCGACGTCAGCAGCATGGACGCGCTCGACGGCGCCTTCGCGGCGCTTGCGAAGACCTGGGATGGCCTCGATTTCGTGGTCCACGCCATCGGCTATTCGGACAAGAACGAGCTCAGGGGCAAGTTCGTCGATACGTCGATGGACAATTTCCTGATGACGATGAACATCTCCGTCTACAGCTTCGTTGCGGTTGCCCAGCGCGCGCGGGCGATGATGACCCGGGGCGGCGCGATGCTGACGCTGACCTATTACGGCGCCGAGAAGGTCATTCCGCATTACAACGTAATGGGCCTCGCCAAGTCGGCGCTCGAGACCAGCGTCAAATATCTCGCCGCCGACCTTGGCCCGGAAGGCATTCGCGTGAACGCGATCTCGGCCGGGCCGATCAAGACGCTCGCCGCCAGCGGCATCGGTGACTTCCGCTACATCATGAAGTGGAACGAATATAATTCGCCGCTGCGGCGCAACGTCACGATCGAGGACGTCGGCGGCGCGGGGCTGTATCTGCTCAGCGACCTTGCGAGCGGCGTCACGGGCGAGATCCATCACGTCGACGCCGGCTACAACGTCGTCGGCATGAAGGCCGAGGACGCGCCAGACATTTCGACCGTATGAATCCGCTGGACGACCCGCTGCGCAATGCGTGGGTCGGGTGTCTGTGGCCAATCGCGCGGTCCGTGCTCATTGTCGGCGCGCTGTTCGTGCTGGCGATCATCGTTGCAGCCGTCGCCGGCGATATCGACTGGATGTTCTTCACGCTCCTCGCGGCCATCCCGATACTCTTCCTTGTCCAAAGATTCTTTCCGGGCGACCGCGAACGAGAGAAAGAAGCGCTCAACCGGCTGTTGAGCGTCAGGGAGGAGGAGTGATGTCGATCGCGCGTCGCGTCCGCATCACCGGCCGCGTGCAAGGCGTGTTCTTCCGCGCCTGGACTGGCCGGCAGGCCGACCGTCTCGACGTGAACGGCTGGGTTCGCAACTGCTCCGACGGCTCCGTCGAGGCGCTTCTCGAGGGCCGCGAAGAGGCGGTCGAGCAGCTGATCCAGCTGCTGAAGCGCGGTCCGTCAGGCGCGCGGGTCGAAAATGTCGAGGTGACCGAAGCCGAGGCGGAGCATCACGACTGGTTCACCGTGCGGCACTAGCCGCCGAACGGGTCGCGGACGAGGATGGTGTCGTCGCGCTCCGGTGAGGTCGAGACCAGCGCCACCGGGCAGCGGATCAGCTCCTCAATGCGGCGGACATATTTGATCGCGCGCGCCGGCAGATCGGCCCAGCTGCGCGCGCCGCGGGTCGAGCCTTCCCAGCCTTTGACTTCCTCGTAGACCGGTTCGACCCGATCTTGGTCGGCGGCGTGCGGGGGCAAGTAATCGTACTTCTTCCCGTCGAGCTTGTAGCCGGTGCACACCTTCACCGTGTCGAACCCGTCGAGCACGTCGAGCTTGGTCAGCGCGATGCCGGTGACGCCGCTGACCGCCACGGCCTGGCGCACCAGCACCGCATCGAACCAACCGCATCGGCGCCGGCGGCCGGTCACGGTGCCGAACTCGTGGCCGCGCTCGCCGAGACTCTGGCCGACCTCATTGTCCTGCTCGGTGGGGAACGGGCCGGAGCCGACGCGCGTGGTGTAGGCCTTGGCAATGCCGAGGACGAAGCCCGCGGCCGACGGGCCGACGCCGCTGCCCGGTCCGGTCTGGCCGGCGACGGTGTTGGACGAGGTGACGAACGGGTAGGTGCCGTGGTCGACGTCGAGCAGCACGCCCTGCGCGCCCTCGAACAGGATACGTTTTCCCCGGCGCAGCGCGGCGTCGAGGTCGCGCCACACTGGCTTGGCGAAGGGCAGGACGAAACCGGCGATCTCGGCGAGGTCGCCCTTCAGCCGCGCGCGGTCGACCGGCGGCTCGCCGAACCCGGCGCGCAGCGCGTCGTGATGCGCGCAGACGCGGTCGAGCAGAGGCCCCAAGTCGTCGAGCCGGGCGAGGTCGCAGACGCGGATCGCGCGGCGGCCGACCTTGTCCTCGTAAGCGGGGCCGATGCCGCGCCGGGTCGTGCCGATCTTGCCGGCGCCGCTCGCGTCCTCGCGCAGCGCGTCGAGGTCGCGGTGGATCGGCAGGATCAGCGGGCAGGTCTCGGCGACCTTCAGCACCTCGGGGGTGATGGCGACGCCTTGCCCCTGCAGCTTCTCGACCTCGGCCTTGAGCGCCCACGGGTCGAGCACCACGCCGTTGCCGACCATCGACGGAGTGCCGCGCACGATGCCCGAGGGGACCAGCGACAATTTGTAGGTCTGGTCGCCGACGACCAGCGTGTGGCCGGCGTTGTGGCCGCCCTGGAAGCGCACCACCATGTCGGCGCGGCTCGCCAGCCAGTCGACGATCTTGCCCTTGCCTTCGTCGCCCCACTGGGCGCCGATGACGGTGACGTTTGGCACG
>DASTID010000041.1:0-5556 GCA_035717905.1 Sphingomicrobium sp.
TATGATGACGAGGACGAGGATGACGACGATGATCACCCGTTCTAGTTTTGACGTCGTCGAACCGATCCGGATTACGGTGACAGTGCACTAATTCAGCGCGCCGCCACCTCACTCACCGCCAATAATCATCGCGCTCGGCGCCGTCGAAAGCGGCCCGAGCTTTGTCTACCGCCACGCCAACACGCCAAATCGGACCAGCTATTTGGCAATCGGCGTGAACTTCACCTCCGCCCCCTTGTCGTTGGTGGCATTGAAGCCGTCCCTGGCGCGCTTCGTCACCACATAGCAGCCCGCGCCCTCCGGGTGATGCTGGGCGGCAAAGCAGAGCTTCTTGTCTTCGTTCCAGGCAATTCCGCGATAGGCTTCGTCGACCTTAACCTTGCCGATCGGTGCGCCATCAGCCGACGTCAGCTGATAATCCCCGACCGGAGGAAGCCCATTGCCCTGTAACCAGACAACCATTCCTGGAGTGTCCGCAGAGCTTGGTCCGGCTGGGCCACTGGCTTCGGGGCCGCCCGCCGTGGTTGCTCCGGCCTGCGATTGGTTGGTGGCTTCAGGAGCGTTGTTGCAGCCCGCGAGCAAGGCGATCGACAGGGTGGCGGCAATGATCCGCGGCATAGGCATGGCGTCAGGCTCCTCTCGATAGGTCCGGGGAAATTTACACCATGCCGAGCGAGTTACAACGTTGCTGGGAGGACGCTGGCGGGCGTTCCGGCCCCGACCGCTCCGAAGCCCGGACTACGGTGACAGGATTACGGTGACAGTGCACTAAGCCAGCGGGCAGCTACTGCCTCCCTCACAAGTTGATCGCAGCCGGCGCGAACGGCGAGAATACCGCTTCGAACCAGCTCATGCCGCCTACCCCTCGCCCCTGCCAACGAACTCGCGTCCAAGCGCAGGATGCCCTCGAGCCGGGCGGGACGTCGCCGCGCCCTTGACCGCGCCTCGCCTCTTCCTACCTCGGCGGCCTCGGCTCCGGATTGGAAAGGACCTCCGCAATGCTCGAACAGCCCCGCTTCGACCTCACCCAGATGAACCCCGAGGCCTATCGGCATCTGATTCAGATGGAGACGCTGATCGCCCGTAACGTCGAGCCGACGCTCTACCACCTGATCAAGCTGCGCGCGTCGCAGATCAACGGCTGCGCTTTCTGCCTGCAGATGCACACCGACCAGGCGCTCCGCCACGGCGAGACGACCGAGCGGATGATGGCGCTCGACGCGTGGGAAGAATCGCCGCTTTACACCGACAAGGAGCGCGCGGCGCTGCGCTGGACCGAGGAGATGACGCTGATCGCCGACAGCGGCGCATCGCGCGAGGCATTCGAGGAACTGAAAGCGCATTTCAGCGACGAGGAAATCGGCTGGCTGATCCTGGCGGCGGTGCAGATCAACAGCTGGAACCGCATCGCCATCTCGAGCCGCTCGCAATACGACCCGGCCATGTTCGCCGCGCCCGCCGCGAAGCAGCGAGAAGCCGAGCCCGCCTAGTCCGCTTTGCGCAGCACCTTCTCCATCGGCCTGCCCTTGGCCAGCTCGTCGACCAGCTTGTCGAGATAGCGGATCTCCCGCATCAGCGGCTCTTCGATCTCCTCGATCCGCACCCCGCAGACCGTGCCCGTAATCTCGGCCCGCGCCGGGTTCATTGCCGGCGCCTCGGCGAAAAAGGTCTCGTAATCCACCCCGCCGTGGAGCTTCGCCTGCAGCTCCTGCGTCGAATAGCCGGTCAGCCAACAGATGATCTCGTCCACCTCGCCGCGCCGCCGCCCCTTTTTCTCCGCCTTGGCGACCAGCAGCGGATAGACCTTGGCGAAGCTCATTTTGTAAATGCGATGCCCGGTCATCGGCGCGATAGTGCCGCAATCGGGGGCGGGGCGCCACTTCGGCCGCGACCCGACGGGGCCGGATCATCGTTAGGCCGTCGCGCCTTACTGTGTTATAAGGGCAAATCGCACGGATTCGTCCAACGTAAGCCCGTGCGGCTGAGAGACTGAACGCGCTCCCGCTTACTGCCGAGGGAGCCCGAAAATGGACCTCAACTACCTCTATCACCGCCGCGGCCTGTCGCTGCTTCTGGCGCAGCATGCCGCCAGCGAGAAGTCGCGCCGCAATCATCGCGCCGCCTCGCGCGCTTATGCCAGCTCGATCCGCGACGTGCTGCGCGATGCCTGGCCGGCCGACGCATGAGCACCGAGCCGGTCTCACGCGAAGACGCCGCCGAGGGGCTGCGCGAGCAGGCCGCCTCGTACCGCCGCCTCGCCAGGCGCGCGCGAACCGGAGCCGGCTCGATCGCGCTCAAGGCCGTCGCCGACCAGTTCGACACCGACGCGCGGCGCATCGATCCGATGAGCGAACGCCACTGATCGCGCGCACCCCCAGACCCGAAGGACGCCAGCAAATGAACCCCGACACCATCGACCAGGCCGAGCTCGCCCGCCTCGGCATCACCCGCGTGCCGACCGAGCACTTCCTGTGGAACGGCTACCGCTACGGCAACGCGCGCGACGCGGTCGCCGCTGCGACGCGGGAGCCGAAACGATGAGCCGCGTCCTGTTCGTCACGCTCGACGAGGGCCAGGTGGTCGCCAAATGCCTCGCCGAGAAGGTCGGCATCTCGGCGATCGAGCGCCTCCCCGCCGGCGGCGTGCGGCTGGTGTGCATGAGCGGCGACGGCGCCGCGCTGATGGCCCGCAAGCTGAAATCGCACCTGTTCAAGGAGGAAGTGGCGCGCGAGCGGCGCCGGCCGGCAAGCCCGCTCTGGTAAAAGGCTCCGCCGCGCCGCTTCGAACGCGCCCGGAGGCTCGCCGTCAGAGGCTGAGGAGGTGCCCGATGTCGATCACCACCGCGGCGATGGCGACGGCGAAGAAGATGATTCCGCCGATGGCGAGCCGCATCTCCCACTCGCGCGATTCCCACCACGCGTTGCGCAGCAGCCGCTGCGACTCGGCGATCGGCACCGGCTCGCGGCGGATGCGCGATGGCCGCGCCGGCGCGTCCAGCTCGACCGTCTTGCGGCGGATTCTCGACTCCTTGTTCACGGGCGCCTTTCTACCGGCGCGAAATTACCGTCCGGTTACTCCGCGACCCTCGGTCATTGCGAGCGCAGCGCGGCAATCCACAGCTTGCGCCTCCTTCGCTCGCGCAGCCTGATCTTGTCCTTCAGAGGCCGGGAGCCAAGGATGCGGTTGCACGGAGGGTGGCAGAGAACGAGGTTCTCGAGGAATTCGGGTCCGCCGAACGATCGGCAGATCAGGTGCTCGATGCTCCACGCCTTGGAGGAATTCGGCGTCGCATCGAAGTCCATGGGTTTGTTGCACAGCCAGCAGAGGTCGCCGTCGCGGGCGCGCAATCGATCGACCTTGCTGATGATTTCGGGGCCGCTCACAGCCGCAGCCTGCCTACGCCGACTTGCGCTTGCGCTTGCGGGCGGCGGGCAGCAGCGCCGCCTCGCTCTTGCGGCGGATGCGCTCGGTGACCTCGTCGGTATGGTCGGCGCCGGCGGCGTTGCAGCGCGCGTGGCACAGGCACAGTTCGTCGAGCGATCCGGGCTCGCCGCCGCCGATGCGCTCGACCCTCGCCCCCCGGTCGTGACCGTCGGGCAAGTCGAAGCTGAGCTCCTTGCGGCACCGGCGGCAGGTGTCGCCGTCGCGGCTGCGCAGCGCGGCCACCCGCCGCTGCTCCTCCTTGTCGCGGCGGAGCGCCCACGGGCTGACATATCGGGCTAGGAACGAGCGGGTCATTTGGCCACGATACGCATTGATCGTCACCAAAGAATTACGTCAGTCGCCAAAGTCGGGCGGCGGAAGGTCGGCGGCGGCATTGTCCCAGTCGATCGCCGAATCGTCCTCGAACGCGTGGCGCGGGCCGGCCGCCCAATAGAGCACGGCGACCGCGCCGGCGCAGGCCGCGGCGACCAGCACCAGGCCGGCGGTCGCGCCCTGCGGCCACGGCGCGCGGCTGCGCGACGCTCGTGCGATCTCCGCATCGGGTTTCCAGTGCCTGCTCACGCGGCGCACCTTAGCCCGGCGATGGTAACCGACCGGTTAGCGGCGGCTTTTCGCGGCCTTTCCAGCGTGCTAGCGATCGGCCGCGGCAGGGGGAGCGCCGAATGACCAGCGACGGCAGGCATCGCGCGCGGAGCATCGAGGAGTTCCGCGCCGGGCAGCGCCAATTCGGCGAGGCGGCGATCGCCGCGCGCGACGCGGCACCGCCGTTCGCGCCCAAGCCCAGCGACGTCGTCATCTCGCCCTACGGCAAGTGCGGCACGACCATGCTGCAGCAGATGTTCCACACGCTGCGCACCCGCGGCGACACCGACTTCGACGACATTTCGCGGGTCGTCCCGTGGATCGAGATGTCGCCGCTGCTCGGCATCGACCTCAACGCTCCGCAGCGCGCCGAGCCGCGCGGATTCAAGAGCCACTTGAGCTATACGCAGGTGCCGAAGGGCGCGCGCTACGTCGTCTCGCTGCGCGACCCTAGGGACGCGTTCGTCTCGATGTACCGCTTCATGGAAGGCTGGTTCCTCGAACCCGGCGCGGTGCCGATGGAGGACTTTTTCACTGGCTGGGAGCGCGGCGGCGGGCCGGAGGGCGAGGGCTATTGGGGCCATTTGCTGAGCTGGTGGGCGGTGCGCGACCAACCCGAGGTGCTGCTCGTTTCCTACCGCCACATGGTCGCCGACCCCGAGCGCCACATCCGCCGCCTCGCCGGCTTCGCCGGAATCCCGCTCGACGACGCGCTGATCGACCTGACGCTCGAGCGGACCAGCCGCGCCTGGATGCTGGCGCACAAGGACCGGTTCGACGACGCGATGATGCGCGAGCTGTCGGAGACCAGTGGCGGGCTCCCGCATGGCAGCGACAGCGCCAAGGTCCGCGCCGGCAGCAACGGTGGCGGCCACCGCGCGGAGCTTCCGCCGGCGCTGTCGCAGCGGATGGACGAGATCTGGGCCGAGAGAATCGCGCCGGTGCTCGGCTTCGCCGATTTCGCCGCGCTCGAAGCGACGCTCTAGCGAAGAGCCGCCCCGGACGGGGACAGGATGCAACGCGCGGGCCGCTGCCGCGTTTGGTCCGCGTCCGAAACAGACTTTGGAAAGAGGAGCAGCGGCATGGAACGTCGGTTGCTGATCGCCGCGGCGGCGCTCGCCGCGATGTCAATTCCCTCGGCCGCGCAGGCGCAGCGGTGGAGCGATGCCGATTTCGGCGCCGCGGCCAACGTCACCGTCCACCGCGGCAAGGTGCTGATCGCCGACACCGGGCGTGACCGGCACGACTTCCGCGACCGCCATCGCCGCCACGACGGGCGCCGCCACCGCGACGGCGACGACGCGCTGGTCGGCGGCTTCTGGGGCTATGACGCGGATTACGACATCAATCGCGGCTGGGACTCGGACAGCTTCAACGACTGGTGGCACGACCGTCCCGACCGCGCCTTCCCGCGCTGGGTGCAGAACAACCAGAATTGCACTCCCGACCGGATGTGGTGGTCCGGCAACGGCTGGCACTGCTGAGCCACCGAGCGCAGGTGAACGATTGCGCAAGCAATCGCGAGCCTGT
>DASTID010000042.1:0-5282 GCA_035717905.1 Sphingomicrobium sp.
GGTGCTGAACGATTTCGACCGGGTCGATCTGACCAACCTGCAGCGCCAATCATTGTATGCCGAAGCCGATGTCGGCGCTGGCAAGGCGGAAGCCGCCTGCGCGCGGCTGGCCCGGGTCAATTCGACCATCGAGCTGATTCCACTGGCCGAGCGGCTGCAGGCGGACGCGCTCGCACAAGAAGTCGCCCAGGCGGATCTGGTGGTCGACGCGACCGACAACTTCGGCAGCCGCTTCGCGCTGAACGCCGCCTGCGTCGCGGCGCAAAAGCCGCTGGTCACGGGCGCGGCCATCCGCTACGACGGCCAGCTCGCCGTCTTCGACAGCCGCGTCGCCGGCAGCCCCTGCTACGCCTGCCTGTACTCGGAAGCCGACGAAGGGCTGGAGGATTGCGCCGGCAATGGCGTGTTCGCGCCGGTGGTGGGGGTCATCGGCGCGGCGCTGGCGGTGGAGGCGCTGAAGCGATTGACGGGCGTGGGCGCGACGCAACCCGGCACGCTATGGCGCTACGCCGGACTCAGCGGCGAATGGCGCAGCAGCCGAATTCCACAGGAACCGGAATGTCGAGTCTGCGTCGCTTCTCTTGCCCCTTCTCCCCCAGGGAGAAGGTTGGGATGAGGGGGAGTTGATAGATATCCCTCACCCTAACCCTCGGCAAGTGCTCCCGGCTTTGCCCTACCTCCTGCATCCATGCAGTCGTCTCCCTGTGGGAGAGGGGGTAAGAGAAGACCTGGCGCGCTGCCTGCCTACTGCTCCGCCTTGAACGTCGCCACCATCAGCTGTTCCATGTCTTCCAGCAAATACGGTTTCTGCAGCACCGGCCGGCCGCGCTGTTCGTCCGGCAGGCGGTCGGCGTTGTAGCCGGTGGTGACGATCCAGGGAATGCCGCGCCGGTCGAGTTCAGCGGCGACCGGCGCGCTCGATTTTCCACCCAGGTTGAGGTCGAGCAACACGCCGTCGAGGGTTTCGGACTGGGCCAGCGCGAGCGCCTTGTCAAGGCGCCCCGCCTTGCAGACGCGGCACCCCAGCGTCTCCAGGTAGTCGCCGATCAACAGCGCGAGCATCATTTCGTCCTCGACCATGAGAATGCGCCGCCCGGCGAGATTGTCCTGTTCCGCAGTCATTGCTTGTCCTCCTTGGCGGCGGCGTGCGGCGCTTGCGGGTCGAGCACGACGTCGACGTCGCAGCGCAAACCCTCCGGCTTGTAATCGAGTTTCACGTCCGCGTCCAGTTCGTACTCCAGCCCTTCCTCAATCAGCCGGCTGCCGAAGCCGCGCCGTTGCGGCGGCTCGACCGGCGGCCCGTCCCGTTCGACCCAGGTGAGGCTCAGTTTGCGTTCGCTGCGCTTGAGCCGCCAGCTCAGTTCGATATGCCCCGCCGGCACCGACAGCGCGCCGTATTTCACTGCGTTGGTGGCGAGTTCATGCAGCGCCAGGCCCAGCGACAGCGCGGTCTTCGGGTCGAGCGCCACGTCGCGGCCCTTGAGGGTCCAGCGTGGGGACTCCTCGCCGTTGGATTGGTACGGGGCGAGCTCGGCCTTCGCGACGTCGCGCAACGACACGCCCGTCCAGTCGCCGTCCAGCAATAGAGCATGAGTGGCGGCAAGCGCCTGTAACCGCTCGACGAAGACCTTGCGAAACGGCGCGAGCGATGGCGAAGATGGCAGCGTTTGCAGCGCGATCGCCTGCACTGTCGCGAGCACGTTCTTGACCCGGTGACTCAGCTCATGCATCAGCAATTCGCGGTGCGTCGCCGCCTCGTGGCGCTCGGTGATGTCATGCGCCAGCGTGGCCGCGCCGATGACCTCGCCCTCACGGTCGGTGATCGGCGACACGCTGAGCGTGATGTGCGTATCCTCGCCGCTGCCGCGGGTGTGGACGATGTCGATTTGCTCCACCGCTTCGCCGCGCCTGACGCTGTCGAGCAACGCCCTCATCTCCTCGGCCCGGCCTTTGGCGACCAGCGCCGCGACCGGCTGGCCGATGGCTTCCTCCGCGGTGTTGCCGAACAGTCGCTCGGCCGCCGCGTTCCAGTTCGTGACCGTGCCGTCGAGCGTGTGACCGATGATCGCGTCGTGAGTCGAATCGACAATCGCCGCAAGGCGCGCGCGCTCAACCTCATGGCGCTTGCGCTCGCTGATATCCATGAAGGTGATGACGACGCCGTCGATGACGTTGTCGACCGTCCGGTACGGGCGAATGCGCATGATGTAGTTCGCGTCGCCACTGGCGATTTCCTGCTCGACTACCGCCAGGTCGCGCAGCGACTTGTCTATATCGTGCTTCAAGCCGGCGTGGTCGAGCCGGCTGACGATGTCGGTAATCGGCCGGCCGCGGTCGCCGTCGCGCAGCCGGAACAGCTCCGTCATGCCGGGCGTAAAATTGCGGATACGCAGGTCGGCGTCGAGAAACAGCGTCGCGATGCGGGTGCTGTCGAGCAGGTTCTGCAGATCGCTGTTGAGGCGCGTCAACTGTTCGTTGCTGTTACCCAGCTCCGTGTTGACGGTCTGCAACTCCTCGTTGACCGATTGCATCTCCTCCTTCGCGGTTTCGAGTTCCTCGTTCGACGACTGCAATTCCTCGTTAACCGACTGATACTCCTCGCGGGCCGAGCGCGCATCCTCGCGGGTGGTTTCGGCCTCGCGCTGCGCCTCCTCAAGCTGCGTGTGCAGCGCGCGCATCTCATCCCGGAACGCCGCTTCGGCTTCGGCCTCGGCCGGCGGCGCGGCCAGCGTCTCACGAAAGGCGACCGCGCAATAGCGGCACTCGCCGCCGTCGGCGATCGGTTCGACGAATATGGTGACGCGCCGCTCCGCGCCGTCGAGCGTGACCGCTACCCGCTCGCGCACCACGGCACGGCCGTTGGCGAACGCCTCACTGACCGCCGCGCGCACCGCGGGCTTGAGTGCGTTCTTGACCAGGCCGAACAGGTTGAAGCTCGGCTCGCCCGGCGTGGGTTCGAGATAGCGGCCGGTCTCGCCGCCGGAGAAATGGCGGATTTCGTGCTGGCGGTCGACCACCACATAAGCCGGCAGATGCTTGTCCATCACCTCGCGGCCGCGCCGGCCGAGGTTGTCCTCGACCGAGCGGGCCATGCCGCCGCCCGCCTCCGAGCGCGGCGCCGCCTTGGGCGCCGAAAATGCCGCCGGGTTCGCGGCGACAGCGTCGGTACGGCGGAAAAGACGGCACTTCTTGTCGACGGTGGCGAACAGCTCCGCATGGCGGCTGACGCTTTCGGACATGCCGAGGAACAGGCCGCCGCCGGGCTTGAGCGCGTAATGAAACTTGCGCATCACACGATCCTGCAAGTCCGTATTCATGTAAATCAGCAGGTTACGGCAGACGAGCAGGTCCAGCTTCGAGAACGGCGGGTCTTTTACGAGGTCGTGTACCGCGAACACGCACATCTCGCGGATTTCCTTGATCGGACAGTAGCCCTCGCCGTCGGCGGAGAACCAGCGCTCCATGCGCTCCGTCGACAGCCCCGGCGCGGGCTTTTTGTAGCGCGCGGTGCGCGCCACCGCCACCGCGCGCTCGTCGATGTCGGTGCCGTAAATCTGCACCGGCGGCCCCACGCGGTGGCGCTGCATGACTTCCTTCAGCAGGATCGCGAGCGAATAGACTTCTTCGCCGGTCGCGCAGCCTGGGGCCCAGACGCGAATCGGGTCGGTCGCCTTCCGATCCGCCACCAGCTTCGGCAGCAGGTGCATTTGCAACGCCTCCCAGGCGGCCGGGTCGCGGAAATACTCGGTCACGCCGATCAGCAGTTCGCGAAACAGTGCGCCGCTCTCGTCGCGGCCGTTCCCGAGGCGCTCAACGTACTCCGCCGCCGTATCGACGCCGAGCACCTGCATACGCCGCTGGATGCGGCGCACCAGCGTCTTTTCCTTGTACTCGCTGAAATCGTGGCCGAGGTCGGCGGCGAGCCGCTCGGTGATCGGCTCGATGAAATCCTTGACGTCGCGGCGCTCGCCGGCGGCGTCCTTGTGATCGACGGCGGTATTGAGGTGGTTGCGGTAGTCGGCGAGCTTCGCCGGCATTTCGGCGATCGGCAGCACGTAATCGACCGCACCGGTGTCCGCGGCGCTCTGCGGCATGCCGCTCTTGGCGTGGTGATCGCCCTCCGCCTGCGCGAGCGTCAGGCCGCCGTGTTCCTTGATCTTCCTGAGCCCCAGCGCGCCGTCGCTGCCGACGCCGGACAGGATGATCGAAATCGCATCCTCGCCACGATCCTCGGCGAGCGAGGTCAGGAAGGTGTCGATCGGCCGGCGCTCCCGGCGCGGCGGCGCCGGCTTGTCAAGCTTGAGGCGGCCCTCGGCGATGGTCAGCGTCGCGTTGGGCGGAATCACGTACACGTGATCCGCCTCGACCTGCGCGCCGTCGGTGGCATCCGTCACCGGCATCGCGGTCGCCTTGCTCAGCAGGTGAGCAAGAATGCTGTCATGATCCGGGTCGAGGTGCTGCACCAGCACGAAGGCCATACCGCTGTCCGCCGGCATGGCCGCCAGAAAGGTCTTGAACGCGTCGAGCCCACCGGCGGAGGCGCCGATGCCGACGATGATTGGCGCAGCGGGCTGAGCCTGGCCGCTCATGCCGGCATCATGTTTTGCTTGGAGGGATGGGTCGCCGTCGTCCGGCATTCGGTCCTTGCCTACATCATGGCCGTTCAGGGCCATGATGTGTTGCTATGGGCCTGCACATTGTGGCCCGGGACGCCGGCCAACGCAACGTGGAGCCCAGCCATCGAGACGTGGTTCCGGGGGGAGCTTTGCGGGTGGCGTTCTTAGCCCCTCTCCCTCCGGGAGAGGGGTTGGGGTGAGGGTTACCGAAGGAGACAACGCCGTGGTTTGACGGGCGCTTTGGCTAGGCCGACCCTCACCCCTAGCCCCTCTCCCGGAGGGAGAGGGGAACAAGCAAGGAGGACCAGGATTTAGCCAAGCTTGGCCTTCAGCAACTCATTGACCTGCTGCGGATTGGCCTTGCCCTTGGTCGCCTTCATCACCTGGCCGACGAAGAAGCCGAACAGCTTGTCCTTGCCGGCGCGGTACTGGGCGAGCTGATCCGGGTTGGCGGCGATCACCTCTTCGATAATGCCGTCGATCTCGCTGGTATCGGTGATCTGCTTGAGGCCGCGCTGGTCGATGATTTCGTCGGCGCCGCCCTCGCCGGCCCACATCGCCTCGAAGACTTCCTTGGCGATCTTGCCGGAAATGGTGTTGTCGGTGATGCGCGTCAGCAGCTCCGCCAGCGCCTCGCTGCCGATCGGGCTCGCGCCGATGTCGATG
>DASTID010000043.1:0-12621 GCA_035717905.1 Sphingomicrobium sp.
GACCTCGGCGCCGAAGCCCGCCGCGCGGGTCGCGGAATACATCGCGTCGAGCCCTTCGCCCTCAACCGTTTCGCGCAGCCCGTAGCGGACGCCGTCGTAGCGGGCGAGGTTGGACGAGGCTTCGGCCGGCGCGATGATGTACTAGGTCGGCAGCGCGTACTTCGTGTGCGGCAGGCTGATCTCGACCGGCTCCGCACCCGCGTCCTTCAGCCACTCGATGCCCTGGTCCCACAGTTTGTTGACGTCCTCGGGGACGCCATCGATCCGATATTCCCTGGGAATACCGACGCGCTTGCCCTTGAGATCGCTCGACAATCCGGCTTCCCACTGAGGCACGGGCAGGTCGAGCGAGGTCGAGTCCCTGGGGTCGAACCCGGCCATCGCCTCGAGCAGGATCGCGCAGTCGCGCACGGTCCTGGCCATCGGCCCCGCCTGATCGAGCGAGCTAGCGAACGACACGATCCCCCAGCGCGAGCAGCGGCCGTAGGTCGGCTTGATCCCGCAAATGCCGGTGAAGGCGGCCGGCTGGCGTATCGAGCCGCCGGTGTCGGTGCCGGTCGTCCCCGGCGCGATGCCCGCCGCGACCGCCGCCGCCGACCCGCCCGACGAGCCGCCGGGGGTCAGGCCGACATTGCTGCCCTTCCTGCGCCACGGCGAGATCACCGGCCCGTAGGCGCTGGTCTCGTTGGATGAGCCCATCGCGAACTCGTCCATGTTCAATTTGCCGAGCATCCCGGCGCCGGCCTTGCGCAGGTTGGCGGTCACGGTGCTTTCGTAGGGCGGCTTGAATCCCTTTAGGATTTTGCTGCCGGCGGTCGTGTCGACGCCCCTGGTCGCGAACAGGTCCTTGATGCCGAGCGGGATGCCGGCAAGCGATCCCGTCGATTTGCCGGAATCCGCCGCGTCGGCCGCCGCCAGCGCATCGTCGGGAGTTTCGATGGTATAGGCGTTGAGCGACTTCGCGGCCGCGACCGCCGCGTTGTACGCGTCGGCGATCTCGCGCGCGCTGAACCCACCCGAGCGGAACCCGTCGCGCAGCTCGGCGATCGTTTTGGACGTCAATTCCGACATCAAATCCTCCCCGGAACGGGGAGGGGGACCGCCCGAGTGAAGCTCGGGCGGTGGAGGGGGGCCGCGCAATGGACAGGAACTCGACCGTGGGCCCCCTCCGTCAGCCCTTCGGGCTGCCACCTCCCCGTCCCGGGGAGGATTGGGAAGCCGCGCATCACTCGATCACCTTGGGGACGGCGAAGAAGCCGTGCTGCGCGTCGGGGGCGTTGGCGAGGACGTCGCCGCGGATGTCGTCGACCGTCACTTCGTCATCGCGCAGCCTGAGCTCCTGGTCGATCACCGCGGTCAGCGGGTCGACGCCGTCGGTGTTCACCTCGCCGAGCTGCTCGATCCAGCCGAGAATATTGTTGAGCTCGGGCGCGAGCCGCGCGATCTCGTCATCGGTCATCGCGATGCGCGCGAGCCGCGCGATATGGCGCACCTGTTCGGGGGATACGGACATTGCGGGCGCGCGATAGCCGCGCCCTCGGAGAGCGGCAACCCGCCCGGCGAACCGTCAGTGCGTCAGACGCACAGCAGGTCGGCGAGATACGCGGTGCCGTTGGCCGGCTGCAGCGTCGAATGCGCCGCCGAGCGCCAGCCGATCGACCGGCAAAAATCGTCGGCGCGCCGCGCCATCTCCTCGGGCGTGCCGGGGCGGACTTCGATCCGGCGGCCGTCCGTTTCCGGAGCGACGAAATATTCGCTCGCCATGCCGCGCAGCGACGGGCCGCCGGGCGGAGGCGGAGCGGCGGGCGCGGCACCGGCCGGCGCTTGCGCCGCGGCCACTCCGCTTGCGCCGACCGGCCGCGCCGAGCGGACCCTCAACACCGTCGCCGGATCGGACTTGCTGAACCGCTTGCAGCCGGAGAAAGTGTTGCCGCTGCACAATTCCCAGCTGGTGCCTTCGGGAATCGCCACGCTCTTCACGGTGAACGGCGACATATATTGCGCCGGCCCGCTGATCGCCCGGCGGGCGCCCTCGAAATGGCCCTTGCTGTACAGGATCAGCGAACCGTCCTGCGCCATCGCCTCGCCCGCCAACAGCGTCATGCCAAGAGCACTCGCGATCAGAAACCGCATGATTCCCCCCGAATCCTTGTCCCGGCGCGCAGCTTGGCCCAGCAACGCGCCCATTGCCAGCCGTCCCGCGCGGCTTGCCCGCCGCTGCCCGCGCCAATAGGGCCGCGACCGATGTGCGCGCGGCGATTCCTCGGTCTGATCTTCGTGCTGACCCTGATCGCCGTCGCCGGCGCGTTCGCGATCTACCAATGGGGCGGCAACGTCCTGCTCAGGCAGGCGACGCCCAAGGGTCACTTTGAAGCCCCCCAAGCCCGCAGCGGACCCGATTACAGCGCCGACGACGCGTGGCTCACCCGGCCGGGCGTCGTCTGGCCGGGCAATCCGGTGCGGTGGAGGCCAACCGGCGCTCGGCCGCCGCAAACCGGCGCGCGGACCGCGGCCCTATTCTACGTCCATCCCACGACCTACCTCGGGCGCGACCGGTGGAACGCGCCGCTGAAGCCGGCCGGCGCCTATGCCGATTTCCGCACCACGCTCTTCTTGCAGACGCAGGCGAGCGCCTTCAGCGACGTCACGGAAGTGTGGGCGCCGCGCTATCGCCAGGCGGCGTTCGGCGCGTTCCTGCTCAAGAGCGAGGACGCGCAAAAGGCGCTCGACCTTGCCTACGGCGACGTCGCGGCGGCGTTCGACCAGTTCGTCCGCGATGCCGGCGACCGCCCGATCATCGTCGCGGGGCACAGCCAGGGGGCGCTTCATCTCGAACGGCTGCTGCGCGACAAGGTCGCGGGGAAGCCGATCGCGAAGCGCGTCGTCGCGGCTTACGTGGTCGGCTGGCCGATCAGCACCGCGTCCGATTTGCCGGCGCTCGGGCTGCAAGCCTGCACCTCTCCCGACCAGGCCCGGTGCATCCTGTCGTGGATGACCTTCGGCGATCCCGCCAATCCGCAGCTGATCCTCGACCAATGGGAGAAGACCCGGGGGTTCACCGGTGGCGATCGGCGCCAGCGGGACCTGCTGTGCGTCAACCCGCTCACCGGCACGCGCGATGGCGCCGCCGCTCCGAAGGACAATCCGGGAACCCTGGTGCCGACCGCGGACCTGCGCTCGGCGACCCTGGAGCCGGGGCTGGTCGGCGCGCGGTGCGACAAGGGCCTGCTGATCATCGGCGGGGCGGTGCCGCCGCTCGGACCGTACGTGCTGCCGGGCAACAATTATCACGTCTATGATTATGCCCTGTTCTGGGGCGCGATCCGACGCGACGCCGAGCGGAGGCTGGCCGCATGGACGCGCTGATTACGTCCTCGACCTCGGAATTCGCTTCCACTCTCCCGAGTGGCGGAAAGCTCGTCGGGCTCGATGTCGGCACGAAGACGATCGGCATCGCGATTTGCGACGCCGGGTGGCATTTCGCCGGGCCATCGGAGACGATCCGGCGGACCAAGTTCACCCAGGACCTCGCCAGCCTCAGGACGATCATCGCGCATGAGCACGCCCGCGGGCTGGTCGTCGGCCTGCCGCTCAACATGGACGGCAGCGATTCCCCACGCACCCAATCGGTGCGCGCGTTCGCCCGCAACCTCGCCGCTCTGGAGCTGCCGATCCTGCTGTGGGACGAGCGCTGGTCGACCCAGGCGGTCGAGCGGGCGATGATCGCGGCCGACGTCAGCCGGGCGAAGCGCGCGGAGAAGGTCGACGCGCTCGCCGCCGCGCACATCCTCCAGGGCGCGATCGACGCGCTGGCGAATCTCGGCAACGGCAGTTAGGCGACGCGCTCGTGGATTTGCTTTCCATCGATTCGCTGACCGACGGCGAGATTGCGCGGCTGCTCGACCGCGCGCTCGCGATTTTCGACAAGCGCGGCGAGACGATCGGCGGTCTCGAAGGCCGCATCGTGTTCAACCTGTTCTACGAGAATTCGACGCGGACCCTGATGTCGTTCGCCACCGCCGCGCAGCGGCTCGGCGCCGCGGTCGTCACTCTCCCCGTCGAGCAATCGTCGGTCAAGAAGGGCGAGACGCTCGACGACACGGCGCGCACGCTCAGTGCGATGATGCCCGACGCGCTGGTCGTCCGCCACCGACAGAACGGGGCCGCAGCCGCGGTCGCGGAGATCATGAATTGCCCGGTGATAAACGCCGGCGACGGCACCAACGAGCATCCGACCCAGGCTTTGCTCGACGCCGCGGCGATCCGCCACCGGCTCGGCCGCGTCGAGGGACTCAAGGTCGCGATCTGCGGCGACATCAGGCACAGCCGCGTCGCGCGCTCAAACGCGAAGCTGCTGCCCCGGCTCGGCGCCGAGGTGCGGCTGGCGGGACCGCCGGAGCTGATGCCCGATGAGGCCCCGCGCCTTGCGGTCGATCAAGCGATAGACGGCGCCGACGTAGTGATGATGCTGCGCGTCCAGCGCGAGCGGCTGGAAGAGGAGCTCGGCGACGCGCCGGGCGACTATCTGACGCGATACGGCCTTACGGCTGAGCGGCTGGCGCTCGCCGCCCCCGACGCCGTGGTGATGCATCCCGGGCCGATGAACCGCGGAGTCGAGATCGACGGCGCGATCGCCGACGATCCGAAGCGGTCGCTGATCACGCTTCAGGTGGCGATGGGCGTGGCCATGCGGATGGCCTGCCTGGAGATGGTGCTTACTTAGCCGTCGTTGCGAGGAGCCGAAGGCGACGCGGCAATCCAGGGAGGCTGGATTGCTTCGCTGCGCTCGCAATGACGAGTGTCAGCGCGCGGCGATCTGAACCGGGGCGTCGCCGGCGAAGCCGCGCACGAAGCAGCTGCCGCCGTTGCTCTTGAGCAGCTTGCAGCGGGCGATCGCCTCGCGCTGGCTGTCGAAGCCCTGGATCGACAGGCGGTAGAAGACGCCCTTGGGGCTTTCGAACCGCGCGGTCATCGGCAGATAGGCGCGCAGCGCCGGATAGCGCTTGGTGATCCGCTCCCAGGCGACCGAGACCCGCTCGCGCGAGCCATAAGCGCCGAGCTGCATCACCGCGTCGCGGTTGCCGCGCTTCAACGCCGCATGCTGGACCGGCGCGCGCTTGGCGGGAGCGGCGGCGCGGCGCTTGGCCGGCTTCGGAGCCGCGACCTTCGGCGCGAGCGCGGCAAAGATTGCCGGCGCCTCGGGGGCCATCGCCGCAGCCTGGGCAATGGCGATCACGGGCGCGGGAGCTTCGGGTTTCGCGGCGGCGACGCGCGCCGGATCTTCCGGCGGCGGAGCGGGCGCGACAGGTTGCGGCTGGGGCGCGACCGCGGCCTCGACGACGTGCGCAACCGGCGCGGGCTCGATGGCTCGCGGTGCAGCGGCCTCGACCATTCGCGGCGCGGCCTCGACAGGCTGCGGCGCGGCCTCCGCCAGTTGCGGCGCGGGCTCGACCACAGGCGGCTGCGGCGCGGGAGCGGCGACCGCCTGCCGGCTGTCCGGCTTGAGCAGCGCGAGGCGGGTCGGCTGGCCCGGATCGCTGGCCGCCGGCTTGACCCCGGTCAGTGCCGCGACCTGGTCGGAGGCATGCGCCGGGTTGGTCAGCTGCATCCACTGCTGCAGCCTCGCGTCGAGCTGGTCGGCGGGAACGTCCTGCGCGGCGATGGTGCGGGCCCGGGTCCAGTCCCCGGAGAAGGCATAAGCGAGCGCGAGATTCTGCCGGACGCGCGCGTCGGCGCCAGTGCCGCGGGCGGCGGCCTCGAGCAGTTCGACGGCTTCGGCGGAGTGGCCGGCGAGCGTCAGCGCCAGGCCGAGATTGGCCGAATCGAGAACCCCGTCGGCCGATTGGAGCAGGCGCGCGGCCTCGGCCTGCTTGCCCTGCGCGATTTCGACGAGCGCGAGCTTGAGCATCGCCTGAGGCTGGTTCGCGTAGATCGCGAGCGCGTCCTTGTACGCCGCTTCCGCCGAAGCGAAGCGGCCCGCGCCGAAATATGCATTGCCGAGCAAGGTGCGAAACCCGGCGTCGGCCGGAGTCTTCTCGACTGCGCGTTCGGCGAAGTCGATCGCGGTTGCAAAGTCGTTGGCGTTGAGCGCGACCATGGCGCGCGTGGCGAGACCGACCTCTCCGTTCGCCTTCCCCCCGAAGCCGGACACCCGGACTTGCGGCCCTTGCGGAGTCGCGCAGCCGGCGATCATCGATGCGAGCGCAACCAAGGAGACTGCGGAGGCGGAGCGGAAAGGCTTGGACATCGAATTACCCCTTGCGTTTGGCTTTCTCTGCCATGGCGTCGAGCTCGGGCATGGCGTCGAGCAGTCGGTCGAGCGCGTCGGTCACCAGCTGCTGCGCCGAGCGGCCGTCGACCGCGCAGGCCAGACGCAGCCTGAGATGCCGATCGGGCTCGAGGCGGAGCGTGAACGCCGCCTTGGCCTTGCTGCCGGCCTGGGCGCGCGGCCTGGCCGAGCGTTGCCGCGGCTGGACCGGAATGAAGGCGACCGGCGCCGCCTCCGGCTCGGGTTGCTCGGTGTCGAGCAGCTCCGCGGCTTCGTCGGGCTCCTCCTCCGGCGCATCGATGCCGAGGCGGTCGGCGAGCTCGTCCTGCTGGCTGTGCACCGGCGAATGGACCGGCGTCAGGCCCGTCGGATGCCCCTTGGGATGCTCGGCGATTTCCTCGCCGAAGGCGTCATGATCCGCGTCGCGGACCGCGGGCGCGGCCGGCTTGGGCGGCTCGAACCCCATGTCGTTCCAGCCGAGGTCTTCGAGATTGGCGCCGCCCATCTGCCCGAAGCCCTGCGGCTTCATCGCGGGGCGGGCGGCTCCCTTGCGGGCGAGGAGCCCGGAGGAGAGGGACGCAAAAGGCTTGGCTTCGCTCGCCACCTTGTGCTCCCCTTACTGGCCGACGACTCGGCGACCGAAGCCGCCGACGGGACGCGGACTGGCCTGACCGGCGCCCGGCGCCTGTCCCGGCGCGGCAAAGACGGTGCGGCGGAAGTTCTTTTCGAGGCGGTCGGAGATATACTCCCACAGCTCGGTCACTTCGTGGGCGGAGCGGCCGTTGGGATCGACTTCCATGACCGTCCGGCCGTCGATCATCGACGCCGCGAAATCTGTGCGGTGGTGGAGCGTGACCGGAGCGACGGTGCCGTGCTGCGACAGCGCGACCGCCGCCTCATAGGTGATCTTGGCCTTGGGCGTCGCCGCATTGACGACGAAGATCAGCGGCTTGCCGGCCCGGTCGCACAGGTCGACGGTGGCGCCGACGGCGCGAAGGTCGTGCGGGCTGGGACGGGTCGGGATGACGATCAGCTCGGCAACGGCAATCACGCTCTGGATCGCCATGGTGATCGCGGGAGGGGTATCGATCACGGCGAGGCGGAAGCCCTGCTGGCGCAGCACTTCGAGGTCGGAGGCAAGCCGGGCAACGGTGGTCTGGGCGAAGGCCGGCATGTCGGCTTCGCGCTCGTTCCACCAATCGGCAAGGCTGCCTTGCGGGTCGATGTCGATCAGACAGACCGGCCCGGCGCCCGACAGCTGCGCCTGCACCGCAAGATGGCCGGAAAGAGTCGTCTTTCCCGAACCGCCTTTTTGCGATGCCATAGCCAAGACGCGCATGCTTTTCCCCTCGCCTCAATGACGTCCCTTGAACGGCGGGAGTGGCACTCAAGCCTCTAAAATCTGGTTAACGGCGGAACGACCTGTTCCCCGCGCGCGGCCCCTTCGCTAAGCAAGGCGCAAGGGGTCGATTGGGCATGCGTAACAGCTCTTTGGTTGCGATATTGCTGATGGCGGCAAGCGCCCCGCCGCTCTCCGCGCAGTCGGTCAAGGCCGGGATCGAGGCCTGGCAAAAAGCCGATTATTCCGGCGCGGTCGCCATCTGGCGGCCGCTCGCCGAAAACGGCGACGCCGACGCGGCGTTCAACCTCGGCCAGGCCTATCGGCTCGGGCGCGGCGTGGCCATGAACCTCGGCGCCGCCCAAACCTGGCTCGAGCGCGCCGCGCGCAGCGGCCATGTCGATGCCCAGACGACGCTCGGGCTGATGCTGTTCGAGAACGGCAACCAGACCGGCGGGCTGCGCTGGCTCGGCCAGGCGGCCGAGCAAGGCGAGGCGCGCGCCCTGCTGGTCTATGGCACGGCCTTGTTCAACGGCGACGGCATCCCGCGCGATCCGGTGCTCGGCTATGCCTATGTCAGCCGGGCGGCGGCGCAGGGGCTTCAGGCGGCCAGGGAGACGCTCGCGCAGCTCGACTCGATCCTGCCGCTCGAGCAGCGCAAGCAGGGCGTCGCGCTCGCACTGTCCAAGGCCAAAACCGCGCCGCCGCCGACGTCGCGCGCTGCAAGCAAGAAGCCGGCCCCTCCGCCGAAGGCCAAGGCGCCCGCCCCCAAGGCGGCGAAAACGGCGCCTCCGGCGAGCGGCGGCTGGCGCGTGCAGCTCGGCGCCTTTTCGAAGCGCGCATCGGCCGAAGCGCTGTACGCCAGGTTGTCGGGCAAAAGCGCGCTTGCCGGCCGCGGGCCGTTCTATGTTGCGGCGGGAGCGATCACCCGGCTTCAGGTCGGTCCGTTCGAGAGCCGCGCGGCCGCGCAATCGGCGTGCGACGCGCTCGGCATCCCCTGCTTCCCGGTCGCCGCGAAATAATCAGCCCCTGAACCAGTCGCGGCGGCGTACGCCCTGCACCCACAGCAGCGCCTCCAGGCCGTGGTGGCGGATCTCCCCGTCGGCGACTTCGGCCAGGGCCGGCTTGGCGCGATAAGCGATCCCGAGGCCGGCCTCCTCGATCATCAGCGTGTCGTTCGCCCCGTCGCCGAGCGCCAGCACGTCTTCCGTCCTGAGGCCGACATCATTGCGCGCGTCGACCAAGGCGTCGCGCTTGGCCATCGCGTCGACGATCGGGTCGCCGACTTCGCCGCTCAATTTGCCGCCGGCGAACACCAGCCGGTTCGCCTTGACTCGATCGAAGCCGACGGCCTTGGCCACCGGCTCGGCGAAGGACAGGAATCCGCCCGAGACGAGCAGGCAGCTGGCGCCGCCGGCGCGCATCGTCTGCACCAGCGTCCGCGCGCCCGAGGTCAGTTGCACGCGCTCGTCGAGGCAGCGCTTGAGCTCGCTTTCGTCGAGGCCGGCCAGCATCCGCACCCGCTCGCGCAGGGCGCCGCGGAAATCGAGCTCGCCGCGCATCGCCCGGTCGGTGATCCGCGCCACCTCGCTCTTCAGGCCCGCGAAATCGGCGAGCTCGTCGATGCACTCCTGGGCGATGATGGTCGAATCCATGTCGGCGACGAGCAGCCGCCGCCAGCGGGGTTCGTTCGGCTGGACGACGAAATCCACGTCGTCGAGCGCCCCAAGCGCCCAGCGCGCGCTTTTGAAATCGCCCGAAAAGCGCAGGTCGGCGGCATCGCCTTCGTCGATCCAGCGATCGAACGCGGCATCCGGGTCGAGCTCGCGCAGCTGCCCGAGCGCGCGGTCGATCAATCTGTCATCCAGCCGTCCGGCTGCTATCAAAGTGACAATGGCCATCCGCGCCCACAAACCTCCCGTCGCCTTAATCGCGGGACCGACGGCCAGCGGCAAGTCAGCATTGGCGCTCGCGCTTGCGAAACGCACCGGCGGCGCCATCGTCAACGCCGACAGCGCGCAGGTCTATCGCGACTTGCCGATCCTCAGCGCCGCGCCAGGCGAGGAGGACCGGCGGCGGGCCGAACACCGGCTTTACGGAATCATGGATGGTGCGGCACCCTGCTCCGCGGCCGCCTGGGCGGCGAGCGCCAGGCGCGAGATCGCCGCGCTGCACGACCAGGACCGACTGCCGATCCTCGTCGGCGGCACCGGCCTTTATCTGCGTACCCTGCTCGACGGCATCGCGCCGGTTCCGCCGATCGATCCCGACGTGCGGCGCACGGTCCGCGCGGCGGGCGTGGACGAGAATCGAGCGAGGCTGGCCGAGTTCGACCCGGAGGCCGCCGGCCGGCTGAACCAGGCCGACACCACGCGGATCGCCCGTGCGCTCGAGGTCGTGCTGTCGACCGGCCGCACGCTCGCCGACTGGCAGTCGGAGCGCGTCGGCGGCATCGCCGCTGAAATCGCGCTCCAACCGATCATTCTCCTCCCGCCGCGCGATTGGCTCTACCGCCGCTGCGACGAGCGGTTCGCCAAAATGGTCGAAGTCGGTGCCGTCGAAGAGGTCCGGACCCTGCTGGCGCGCAAGCTCGATCCGGCTTTGCCCGTGATGCGCGCCATCGGCGTGCGCGAAATCGCCGGCTTCCTCGCCGGCGAGCTGTCGCGCGACGAGGCGATCGCCGCCGGGCAGCAGGCCACCCGCCGCTACGCGAAGCGCCAGTACACCTGGTTCGCGCACCAGCCGCCGCCGGATTGGCCGCGGTTGACGGAGCCCTTGGACAAGGCCGGGCTGGCCCCTGCGCTAGTCTTGCTGGATGCCTGATCCCAACCGCTCGCCCTGAGCTTGTCGAAGGGCTGCTTTTCTTTTCGCCTCAAAAGAAGGACAGGGCTTCGACAGGCTCAGCCCGAACGGACCTATGCACATTCTGAGAGACGCCGACATCGACCCGTGCCCGCTCGCCGGGAAGCGCGTCGCGATCATCGGCTATGGCAACCAGGGCCGCGCGCAGGCGCTGAACCTCCACGACAGCGGGATCGACGTGGTCGTGGGCCTGCGCGGCGGATCGGGCAGCGCGGCCGAGGCCGAAGGCGCCGGGCTCGAGATCGCGCTGGTCGAGCAAGCGGTCGCATCGGCCGACCTGGTGATGATGCTCGCGCCCGACGAAATCCACGCCGCGCTGTATCGCGAGACCGAGCCGCACCTGCGCGACGGCGCGGCGCTGGGCTTCAGCCACGGTCTGTCGGTCCGCTTCGGCTTCGTCGCGCCGCGCGCCGACCTCGACGTCTTCATGGTCGCGCCCAAGGGGCCCGGGACCGCGCTGCGCGCGCTCTACGAGCAGGGCAAGGGGATGCTCGCCTTGTGGGCCGTCGAACAGGATTCGAGCGGCGGCGCGCGCGGCATCGCCCTCGCCTACGGCCGGGCGATCGGCTGCGCCCGCGCCGGCCTGATCGCGTCGAGCTTCGCCGAAGAAGCCGAAGCCGACTTGTTCAACGAGCAGGCGGTGGTGTGGGGCGGCGTCCCCGAGCTGCTGATCGCCGGCTTCGACACATTGGTCGCCGGCGGCGTTTCACCGGAAGTCGCCTATCTCGAATGCGTCGGCGAGCTGCACCTGATCGCCGAGCTGATCGAGGCGCGCGGGATCGCCGGCATGCGCGAGGTCATCTCGAACACCGCCGAGCTCGGCGCGCTGCTCGGCGGACGGCGGATCGTCGACGACGCGGTGCGCGCGCGCATGGCCGAGGTGCTCGCCGAGGTCCGCGCCGGCCACTTCGCCGGCGAGCTGAGGAACGAGGAGGCGAGCGGCTATCCGCGACTCAAAGCCGCACGCGAGCACGCGCGCGAGGCGCCGATCGAGAAGACATATAAGCGGCTGCGCGGCGGCGATCAGTAAGCGCGGATGACCGGCCGGTCCTCGACGATCGGCCGCTCGCCGACGCTCGCGCGCTCGAGATAAGCGCGCTGCAACTGCCGGTGCGCCTCGGCGGCGTCCGGGTCGGACGCCTGCAATGCAAGCGCCTCCTCTTCGGCCGCGCGCTTGGCGAAATAGATACGGTCCTGCGTAGCCATGGCGACGCTCCTCCCGTGAGGCCGCGGACTATAACACAAATCGAGCGGAAAGTCGCCGCTCAGCCGTCGCCGGGAGCGCTCGCCCGGGCGCGTTCGATCGCCTCGAGCAGCACGCGCTTGGCTTCCGCCGCGTCGCCCCAGCGGCCGACCCGCACCCATTTTTCGGGCTCGAGGTCCTTGTAGTGGGTGAAGAAGTGCTCGACCTGCTGCCGGACGATCTCGGGCAAATCCTCGGTCCCGGCGACTCGCGCATAATAAGGAAAGGTCGTGTCGATCGGCACGGTCAGCAATTTCTCGTCGCCACCATGCTCGTCCTCGAGGAACAGGACGGCGATCGGCCGCGCCCGGATCACGCAGCCGGGGATGAACGGCGAGCGGGCGATGACCAAAGCGTCGATCGGGTCGCCGTCGGGCGACAGCGTGTGCGGGACGAACCCGTAATTGGCCGGATAGCGCATCGCGGTGTGCAGGATGCGGTCGACGAACAAGGCGCCGGACGCCTTGTCGAACTCGTATTTCACCGGCTCCCCGCCGACCGGCACTTCGATCACCACGTTGATGTTGCCCGGCGGATCGTCGCCGATCGGGATCAGGTCGATGTTCATGGCAGCGGAATCCTCCGCTCGAACAACGCCAGACCGACGAACAGTGCCACAAGCCCCGCGAACAGCGTGCCCACGGCGTAGCCCGCCGCGGCGGCATAGGCGTGGCGCTCGATCAGCACGGCAGTGTCGAGCGAGAATGCCGAGAACGTTGTGAAGCCGCCGAGAACGCCCGTGGTGAGGAACAGCCGCATGTGCTGGCCGATCCCCGGCCGGAACGCGAAATAGCCGGCGGCGAGCCCGATCAGGAACGAGCCGGCGATATTGACGAACAAGGTCCCGAACGGAAAGCCGTAGCCGAGCCAGCGCACCGCGGCGACATTGACTCCGTGGCGCAGCGCCCC
>DASTID010000044.1:0-7276 GCA_035717905.1 Sphingomicrobium sp.
CGATCAGGAATCGACGGATTCGAGCATCATCGCCTTGGACGCTGTTCCCTCGCTTGCCTGGAGGCGCTGAAGGAACAATCCGGCCAGTTGCAGCCGGCGCTCGCGCGCCGCGTCGGTGATTGCGCGGCTGGCCGCTGCCAGCTCTTCATTGGCGCGGCGGCGATAAAATCGATCGTCCGATTCCACTCTGACCCTCCCCGGAAACAGCGGCTTCTTCGCGAGTCGCTGAAGGGAAATTTAACGCGACTTATCCACAGGTCGAGTCCGGTTCGGTGCCGGAATGAAAGTCCAAGCCTCGCCGCTGCGGCACAACACACCGCGCAGGGTCGCCTGACCGCCCGAACGCAGGGCCGCAAGGAGCCGGTCGAGCTCGCCGCCGCGCAACTCGCCGGCGCTGCCCTCGCGAGCCAGCTTGAGCACCGCGCGGCGCACGATCCGCCGTCGGATCTCGGGCGGCACGCCGTTCGGCTTGAACAGGATTTCGCGGTCGCTGGCGATCACGTCGCGATCCCAGACCTGGGTCGTCGCCCAGTGCAGCGCCGAATCGGCCATGGCAAGATTGGCCGCGCTGCGCGCAATCGCCGGCGCGTCGAGCCAGTGCGCATCGGCGAGCGCGCGCCGCACCCGCACCCGCTCGAATTGCTGGTCGTGGTTGCTCGGGTCGGCCGCCGGCTCGAGCCCGGCGTCCGCGCAGACCTGCTCGAGCTCCGAGCGGCGCCAGCCGAGCAGCGGCCGCAGCAGCGGCAGATTTGTCCCCGGCACGGTGGACAGCGGACGCATGCCGGCGAGGCCCTTCACTCCTGAACCGCGCGCGAGGCGCATCAGCACCGTTTCCGCCTGGTCGTCGCAATGATGGGCGGTGACGAGCGCGCCGAGCCCGGCCGTCCGCGCCCAATCGGCGAGGAGCTTGTAGCGCATCGCGCGCGCCCGCTCCTGGATACCGGTCGACGGCTTGTCCGCCCATTCGGTGGTCAGGATCGCGTGGGGAACGCCGAGCCGAGCGCAGAGGCTCGCGACCATTTCCGCCTCCGCTCGGCTGCCCGGCCGAAGCGCATGGTCGACCGTCGCAGCCTCGATCTGGCCAGGACGGCCGGCGCCGGCGAGCAGCAGCAAAGCGAGGCTGTCGGGCCCGCCCGACACGGCGATGCCGAGCCGCGCCTCGGGTCCGGCGAGAGAATCGAGATCGCGGCGAAGTCGGGCAACTTCCTCGGGCGCGGGCGTCATCCCGCACCGTTAGCACATCAGCCGCACTGGGCCTTGTCCTTAGCCGCGTCGACCTCGGAGCGCAGGTCGGTGCGCACCTTGGACCCGTAGACGGCGTCGAGCTCCGCATAAGCCTTGCACGCCTGGGTCGGCTGGCCGAGCTGCATCAGCGCCTGGCCGAGATAGAAGAGCGAGTCGGGCGCGCGCTCGCCGCCCGGGTCGTTGCGGTAATTGGCCAGCAGCGCTTCGGCCGCGGCGCGCGCGTCGCCTTTGTCGAGCAAGGCGCGGCCGATCAGATTGTTGGCGAAGCTGACCCGGCGGTGTTTCGGATAGGCCTTGGCGAATGCCCGAAGCGACGCGATCGCCTGGTCGTATTGGCCGGCCTCCCACAGATGAAAGCCCGCGCTGTAGGCGTCCTCGCCGGCGTCCGTGGGCGTTGCCTCGGCGGTTTCGGAGTCCACGCTCTCGTCTCCGGCGCTTGTCTTGGTGGTCGGTATCGGCGCTGACTTGGTCGTTTTGGGATTGCTCGACGGCCTGGCCGCCGGGGGCTCGCGAACCGCAGGCTCGGCATCGGGCTGAACCGGGGTTGCCGCCGCCTCGCTCATCCGCTGTTCGAGCGCGGCGATGCGCTGGTCCTGCTCGCCCCGCGCCCGGGCAAGATCGGATTCGAGCGACTGCAGGCGATGGCCGCTCTCCTCCGACTGGCGCAGGAGCTCGCTCATCTGCCGCTCGAGCGCGTCGAGCCGCTGGTCGAGCGTGACCACCGACGATTGAGTCGCCGCGGGCTCGTCCGAAAAGCCGGCGGTGCTCGCCGGCCGTCCGCGCGGGAAGACCTGCCGCTGGACCTGCTCCATTTGCTTCTCGAGCCGGTTGAGACGCTGGTCGGGCGTCGGCGGCTGGCGCTGCGCGAGCGCCGCACCCGACGCCAGCAACAGGGCCGCCGACGCGGTCAGAAGGCTGATCGAACGCAAGGATTTCACGGAATGCTTCCCCAGGCTTGGCGGTGACACTGTGCCCCTCGGCGGCTTTCGCGCAGATGAATCCTAACGCGCCGGATTGGTCGCGGGCGGCGTTGCCGGGGCCGGCGGCGCGGCGCCTCCGCGCATCAGGTCGGCGGGCAGCAGGCTGACGTCCGACGCGACCTTGCCCGGCGGCCCGACCGGCGGCGCGGCCGTGGCGCCGACGCTGACCCGCAGCGCCTCCGGCTTGCCGGCCTTGAGCAGCGGCGCGGTGGCCGTGGGCGGAACGGTATAGCTCTGCCCCGCGGCAAGCTCCCCAGAGAACAGGGTCTTGCCCTGGTCGGTGACCTGGATCCAGGCCGGCGCGGTGGCGGCGAGCACGACCGGCCCCTGCGCCGCTGTCGGCTGCGCCGGCGCGGGCCGCGGCGCGGCTTGCGCCGGCGGCGCGGGCGCGCTCGCTTCCGCCGCCGCGACATTCGCGGATTGATCGGGCTCGAGCGAGCGCTTGCTGAGCCAGCTCATGAGCAGGACCAGAACGACAACCGCGGCGATGGTGCCGAGCACCAGCCATTTGGGCATCGTGCGCGCGGGGTCGGCGGGCTCGAACACTTCCGCCATTGTGGCCGCGGGACGCTGTCCGCCGAGCTCGGTCTTCAGCTGCTCCCCGACCTCGGTGCGGTCGAGGCCGACGGCGCCGGCGTAGCTCTTGGCGAAGCCGGTCGTGTAGGTCGGCGCCGGCAACTTGTCCCAGTCGGCATTCTCGATGCTTTCGAGATGGCGGCGCGGGATGCGCGTCTGGGCGGCGATATCCTCGAGGCTGAGGCCTTTTTCCTCGCGCGCCGCTCGCAGGCGCTGGCCGACGGTCGCGCTGCCGGCCTCGACCAGCTCCTCGTCCATCGGCTCGGTTTCAGGTTCGCGCTTGGGCATGGTTCCTGTTTGAGGCCTCCGCGCCGGCTGTCAACCGATAGTGACCGAGTGCCGTCGCGCCCAGTCGGTGAGCGCCTTGCGCATGTCCTTGGGCGGCTTCGCCAGCAATTGATCGAGCCGCGCGCGCGCCGCTCCCGCGTCGAGCGAGCGGACCATCGCCTTGACCGGACCGACGCCCGCCGGCGTGATCGAGAAATTCTCCGCGCCAATGCCGACCAGCGCCATCGCCTCGAGCGGCCGGCCCGCCATTTCGCCGCAGATTCGCGCCGGGACCCCCGCCTCCCGCGCAGCGTCGAGCACGCGCTTCAGGAACCGCAGGATCGCCGGACTGAGCCAGTCGTAGCGCTGCGCGAGCCTCGGCTCCGACCGGTCGGCGGCGAACAGAAACTGGGTCAGGTCATTGGTCCCGATCGACAGGAAATCGATCCGCGGCAGCAGCTGGTCGAGCATCTCGGCCAGGCTCGGGACCTCGAGCATCGCGCCGAACTCGATGCGCTTGGGCAGCTTGCGATGGCCGTTGCGGGCCCACGCGACCTGATCCTCGAACAGGGCCCGCGCTTCCTCATATTCCCACGGCTCGGAGATCATCGGGAACATCACCCGCAGGACCTTGCCGGCCGACGCCTCGAGCAGCGCCCGCGCCTGCGCCTTCATCAGCGTCGAGCGATCCAGCGAGAGCCGCAGCGCGCGCCAGCCCATCGCGGGATTCTCGGCCTGGTCCTGGATGTCGGTCAGGTACGGCAGCGTCTTGTCGCCGCCGATGTCGACCGTGCGGAAGACCACCGGACGGTTGCCCGCAGCGTCGAGCACTTTGGTGTAGAGCCGAAGCTGGCGGTCGCGGCCCGGCATGGTCGCCGAGACGAGGAACTGGAACTCGGTGCGGAACAGGCCGATCCCGTCAGCCCCCGTCATGCCCAGCGCGGCGGCGTCCTCGGCGAGGCCGGCATTGACCATGACGCTGACGCTCACCCCGTCCTTGGTCCGCGCCGGCAGGCTGCGGATCGCGGCAAATTCGGCGCGGCGCTTCTGGCTCAGCGCCATGCGGTGCTCGAAGCCGGTCAGCAGCACCCGGCTCGGGCGGATGATGATGCTGCCGTTGTCGCCGTCGACGAGGATCGGCTCGCCTTCCTCGACGCTGTGGCGGATATCCTGCAGCCGGCCGATCACCGGCACGCCGATGGCGCGCGCGACGATCACCATGTGCGAGGTCAGCGAGCCTTCCTCGAGAAGCACGCCTTTCAACCGCCGCCGGTCATATTCGAGCAACTCGGCCGGCCCGAGATTGCGCGCGATCAGCACGGTGTCGTGGGTGAGGCCGGATTGCGCGGCGGTCCCCATCCGGCCCGAGACGATCCTCAGCAGCCGGTTCGAGAGATCCTCGAGATCGTGCATCCGCTCCTGCAGAAGCGGGTCGTCGATCTCCTGCATCCGAGCGCGCGTCCGCTGCTGCACGCGCTCGATCGCGGCTTCGGCGGTGAGGCCGCTGTCGATCGCCTCGTTGATGCGCCGCGACCAGCCCTCGTCATAAGCGAACATCCGGTAGGTCTCGAGGATCTCCTGGTGCTCGCCGGTGGTCCCGAACTCGGCCTCGCGCGCCATATTGTCGATCTGCTCGCGCATCTTGCGGAACGCGGCGTAGACGCGGTCGCGCTCCGCCTCGATGTCGTCGGCGACGGTGTGCTCGACGACGATCCGCGGCTCGTGAAACACCGCCTGGCCCTTGGCCATTCCAGCGACCAGCTTGAGGCCCGAGAGACGCAGCGGACCGGCGCTGCGCATCCGGCTGCGGCGGGCGCCATCGACCAGCCGGGCGCCGGCGATCATCTCCGACAGCACCATGGCGACGGTCTGCAGCGCCTCGATCTCGACGTCCTCGTAGCGCCGCGGCTCGGCATGCTGCACGGCGAGCACGCCGATCGGACTCTCGAGCCGGACGATCGGCACGCCGGCGAAACTGTGGAATTTTTCCTCGCCGGTCTCGGGCCGATAGATGAAGGCCGGATGCTCGGCGGCCTCGGCGAGGTTGAGGATGCGGCCCTCGGCGGCGATCGTGCCGACCAGGCCCTCGCCCATCCTCAGCCGCGTGACGTGAACCGCTTCCTTGCGCAGGCCGTGCGTCGCGAACAGCTCGAGCACGTTATCGCGCAGCAAATAGATCGAGCAGACGTCGCTTGCGGTGGCCTGCGCGATGAGGTCGACGACGCGGTCGAGCTTGGCCTGCGCCGAGCCGCGCTTGGCCATGATCTCGTGCAGCCCGATGAGGATTTCGCGGGCGGAGGCGGCGGCGGACAGCGGCATGAGCGGCGGGCTATCAGATGCGCGGCGCCGATGTCACGCGCGGCCGGCCCGCGACGAGATAGTTGTGGATTGCGTAGCCATCGCGCTTGACGGCGAATCCAAATGCTGATTCAAGTCGTCACTGAGGCGTAACGATGCACGGAGGGGTGCAATGTCTGCTGCCTTGTCGATGCTCGCTAACATCCACCATCGCATCCGCTTCGCGGTGTCGCCGTCGTACCGGCAGGTGCGCAGGCGGCTGGAGGAGATCAGCCAGCCGGTGAGCTGAGATCGTCCGGCGCGGGCGCGCGCGCCTTGGCGTGATCGTACCATGGCGCCGACGCCGTCGGCGGCAGCTCGGGGTCGTCCCAGAAGCGCTCGATCGCCGCGGCAAGCATGTCATCGAGCGTATAGTCCGCCCAAGTCGAGACGCAGGTGTAGCTGACGCATTCTTCGCCGGGGCGAAGCGGGACGATGATTCCGGGCCTGATGAACAATGCCGGGTCCAGCGGAGCCGAGCGCGGCGCGGCCAGCGTGTAGGAGCCGACCGTCTGGATCTTGTTCGGTCCCAGCGGGTGACGAAGATAATCGAGCTGAGCCGCCTCGGTCGCGTTCGGCATTCCGGTCTTTAGCCAGTGCTGGACTCGCACCGCCGGCCCACGGACCTTGAGCGACGTGGTCGGCCGAAAGGCGATGACCTTCATGACGGCGAGCCGCCCGCCGGGCAGCCGGCGGCCGAGGATTTCGCCCACGGTGAAGTCGGCGAGCTGGATCGGCCACGGCGCGGGAATCCGTTTCGGCGGGGGCGGCGGCGAGACGAGCTTCGCCCGCGTCGTCCGCAGCGCAGCAGCGCGCTTCATCCGCGGCGGCCCTTCCGCCCATTTGGCTAGGTCGAGGCCTTCGTCGATCAGGCGCAGCGCCGCCGCCTGGACACGGGCGTCGAGCCAGCCCGCCGACCATTGGGTCAGCGCGAGGCCGAGCCAGAACGCGCTGTTGTGCTCGGGAGCATCGAACGACGCGCCATTGTCTCGTGCAATCGCGTCGGTGGCCGCGGCAATGTCCTGGGCGTCACCGAGGTAGAGCTTGAAATTCTCGCGCGCGTCGGACGCATCGTCGTCAGCGAATATGCCCGGGCCCCACGCTCCCATCGCGCGCTAGCCCCGGCTCTCCAGCGCGGCGGCGGCTTCGTCGACCAGTTCCTGGATGATTGCCGCGACCGGCTCCTCGCGCGTCACCATGCCGACCGACTGGCCGGCCATGACCGAGCCCGACTCGACGTCGCCGTCGATCACCGCGCGCTTCAAGGCGCCCGCCCAATAATGTTCGATCTGGAGCTGCGCCTCGGCCATTTCGACCTTGCCCTCGTCGAGCAGCTGCGCGACCTCGCGCTGCTTGGCGGCGAACGCCTCCATCTCGCGGTTCTTGAGCGCGCGGACCGGAATCACCGGCAGGCGCGGGTCGATCTGCACGCTGGGGATCGCATCGCGCGCCGACGCACGGATGAAGGCGCGCTTGAAATTGGCGTGCGCGATGCACTCGTTGGCGCAGACGAAGCGCGTTCCGAGCTGGACCCCGACCGCCCCCATTTCGAGATAAGCGGCGACCGCCTCACCGCGCCCGATCCCGCCGGCGACGAACACCGGCATGTCCTTCGACACCACGGGGAGGATTTCCTGCGCGAGGACCGAGGTCGAGACCGGGCCGATGTGGCCGCCGGCCTCCATGCCTTCGATCACCAGCGCGTCCGCGCCCGAGCGCGTCAGCTTCTTCGCCAGCGCGAGCGCGGGCGCGAAGGCCATCAGCTTCGCCCCGCTGGCCTTGATCTTCTCGATCGCGCCGCCCGGCGGAAGCCCGCCCGCCAGCACGACATGGCTGACCTGGTGCTTCGCACAAGTGTCGATCAGCTCGGA
>DASTID010000045.1:0-3277 GCA_035717905.1 Sphingomicrobium sp.
GGCTTCATCCGGCCGAGCAGCCGCTCGACCATCTGCGCCGCGCCCTGCGGGGTGCGGAGCTCGCCGAACTTGATTCCGGGCACCTGGCTCGACGCCTGGACGACGTTGAACCACACGACTTCGCCGGTCTTCAAATCGACCAGCGACGCATAATCGAGCTGGGTCGCGCCGCCGACGTTGGGAGCGCAGAAGCCGACCACGCATCCGGCCGCGCCGAGCACGCCGAGCACGATACGACCGGTCGAGGCGACCTGGTCCTCGGCGTGGAGGAACAAGGCATAGTCGAAGCCGGTCTTTTGCCCCAGCCGCACCGCATCCTCGCCCAAGGTCCAGTCGAGGCCCTTGCCGCGCTTGGTCGGCAGATAATCGCCGAGATATTTGTGGAGCACGATCGACTGGTCCACCGCGAAATTGAGCCGCTCGACCTCGGCCAGCTCGTCGGCGCTGACTCCGGGCAGCTCGTTGCGATGCTCGATGATCGTCAGCTTGCCGCCGCGCGCCGCTTGCTGGGCGCGCAGCGCGGCGACGATGTTGGTGCGCGCCTGATCGGTCCAGTCCGCGCGCGGCTCGACCATCCCGCCCGTAGTCAGCGAGCCGACGGTGACGTCGGGCCGAAGCACGAGCAGCTTGTAGTCGCCCCGCGGCACGGTGAATTGCAAGTCGGCATATTGCTGCGTCTGCACGCAGGCGGTCAGCGGCACCGCCGCAGCCAGCGCGAGGGCCAGACCCCAGTTGCGCATCCGAATTCCTCCAGCAGGGCGCCGGCGCGCCCTTCCCCACGATCGGGACTGCATCTTGATGCCTGAACTGCGAATGAAAGAAAAGTGCTGGATTCGCAAATGCTTAGTGCGCGGGGCAAGCAATCCCGGGAATCCCGGCCAGGCACGCGCCGTCGACCGCGCCGGAAGCGAGCGGAAGCCCCAGCTCGGCGGCCAGGGTCGGCATGATGTCGACCGTCTCGACCGCCTCTTCGCGGGTGCTCGACTGCATTCCGGCGCGCCAGAACATGATCGGCACCCGCCGGTCGTAATCCCACGGGCTGCCGTGGGTCGCGACATAGCGGGTGATGTCGGCGATCGGCGTGATGTGCGGCTTGAGAACGACGTAGAGGTCGCCCGAGCGCTCCGCGTCGAACGAGGCGCGGACGCGCTCGACGACGCTCCAGCGGTCGACCGGCCCGGTCGGCGGCGGGGTCCGGGCAATCTCCGCCTTCGTGAACACCGAATCGACCTGCGGGTGCGCGCGATAGAAAGCGAGCAGCGCGTCGATCGCCCGCTCGCGGTCCGCGCCCTGCAGCGCAGGGTCGAGATAGACGTCGGCGGACGGCCCGCCGGCAACGACTACGGGTCCCTTGAGCCCTGTCCTCGCGGCGATTTCGGGCCCGAGCCGCGAGACGGACAGATCCGGATCGACCCAGGCCGCGCCTGCGATGCCCTTCGCCCGCAACCGCTCGGGAACGTCGAGCCCGCCATGATCGGCGGTCAGCACGACCGCGTAATCGACGCCCCAGCCGTCGAGCCGGCCGAGGAAATCGCCGAGGTCGCGGTCGAGCGACAGCAGCTGGAGGCACATCTCCTGGCCGCCGGTGCCGTAGCTGTGCCCGACGTAATCGGTGGCCGAAAGCCCGATCGACAGGATGTCGGGCGCCGCATCGGCTCCCAGGCCGAGCTCGCGCACCAGCCCCGCGGCGAGAGCTAGCACCGCCCCGTCGAACGCGGGCGAGACCTTGAAGCCGGCTTCGTCCCCGGCGGCTCGGGCGAAGCGTCCGTTGCCGACCGTCTTGCCCGGCTTCTGCATGAGCCGGACCGGCTGGGCCTTCGCGGCGCAGAACGGCGGCGGCTGCAGCCCGGGGCTCGGCTCCGCGAGCGCGCGCCGGACGGCCGCGTTGATGCCGGTCACGCTCTTCGGCACCTGCGCACCAGCGAGGTCCGTCGCGAACGCCGCGCCCTTGGGAAACCAGCGCTGGTCGGCGACATGGCCGCCCATCATCATCGCAGCGCGGTCCTTGCCCGCCACGGCGACGTTGAGGCTGGCCGGGGAGGCGCGCTTGAGCAACTCGCCGAGCGTCGGAACGCGCAGATGCAGCGGAGACGCCGTGTAATTCGCCGAGCTGCTGCCGCGCACGCGCTCGTCCTCGGCGCAATAGATGTCCTTGTCCGCCCGCGGCGCACGCGGATCGAACCAGGCGTTGGTCACGATGCCCGTTCGCGCGGGCCGGTCGCCGGTGAGGATCGTCGAATGGCCGGGACAGGTCTCGGTCGTGGCATGGCCCTCGTAGCCGTTGCGGAACAAAGTGCCCGAGCCGAGCCGGGCAAGGCCGCCGGTGAACTGCGGCCGGTATTCGTCGAACAGATCGGCGGAGAACTGATCGATCGAGATGACGATGAGGAGCCGGGGCGGCGCCGCGGCCGGTTGCGTTGCCGACGGCGATGCGAGGAAGAGCGCCGCGGCGGCGAGAATGGATTTACGCATCAGCAACTCCGTCATTGCGAGCGAAGCGAAGCAATCCAGCCGCCCCGCCCAACCCTGGATTGCTTCGTCGCTGCGCTCCTCGCAATGACGACTAGTCCAATTTCGCCCGCAGCCGCTCGTTGACCAGCTGCGGGTTGGCCTTGCCCTGCATCGCCTTCATCACCTGGCCGACGAAGAAGCCGAACAGCTGCGGCTTGCCGCTCTTGTACTCGGCAACCTTGTCGGCGTTCGCGGACAACACCTTGTCGATCTCGGCGTCGATCGCGCCGGTGTCGCTGGTCTGCCTGAGGCCCCGCTCCTCGACGATCTTCGACGGCGCGGCGCCGGTCTCGAGCATGATCTCGAACACCTGCTTGGCGATGGTGCCGCTGATCGTGCCGTCGGCGACCAGCTTCAGAAGCTCGCCCGCCTCTTGCGGCGAGATCGGAGTCGCCGTGATGCTTTCGCCGCGCCGGTTGAGGGCGCCGAACAGCTCGGCGACCACCCAGTTCGCCGCCTGCTTGGGTTCCGCGCCGGTTTCGAGCAGCGCATCGAACCAGCGGGCGGTCTCGACCTCCGCGGTCAGGACGCCGGCATTGTAGGGCGTGATCCCCAGCCCCTCGTAGCGCTTGCGCTTGGCGTCGGGCAGCTCGGGCAGGCTCGCGCGGCACTCTTCGACGAACGCCTCGTCGAGCTCGAGCGGAAGCAGGTCGGGGTCGGGGAAATAGCGGTAATCGTGCGCGTCTTCCTTGGAGCGGAGGCTCCGAGTGACGTTCTTGTCAGGGTCGTAGAGGCGGGTTTCCTGCGCGACCTCGCCGCCCCCCTC
>DASTID010000046.1:0-12164 GCA_035717905.1 Sphingomicrobium sp.
AAGGCGACCGGCACGCCCGCGGCGCTCGACCGCGTGGCGATCGACGTTCAGGGCCGGACGCTGGTCGTCCACGCCAGCCAGTCGGCCTGGGGCGGCTATCCCGGCGAGGACGGGGGGCCGGTCGAGATCAGCCTCGGCACCCACGAACTCACCGCCGCCTGGCTCAACGGAGCGGGCAGCCTGGCGATCGACAAGGTCGAGGCGCTGTCGTTCGACCTCTCCGTCCAGGGATCGGGCGCGCTCGCGCTCGAGCACGCCGACGTCGATCAGCTGCGGATCGCGGTCTCCGGGACCGCGGGCGCGATGATCGGCGGCCGCGCCGGCACGATGACGGCCATCGTCCGCGGAATTTCGAGCCTCGACGCGGCGCAGCTCTCGACCAAGGACGCGACGATCGGCGTCGAAGGCCCGGCGACGGTCAAGGCGGACGTCACCAACTCGGCCAGGATCGATGGCTCGGGCGTCGCGACCGTGACGCTGACGGGCAATCCCGCCTGCAGTGGCAAGCTGATCGGCTCGGCCAGCGTCAGCGGCTGCGCATCACGTCACTGAAGCGAGGCGCGCGCCTCCACGCCCGACAGGAAGGTCCACAAGGCGCCGGCCAGCTCCTCGCCGGCGGCGATCGCTTCGCCTTGCTCGTCGGCCGGCAGCCGGTCTAGCAGGGCGCGGCATACGGCGCTGTGCTCGACATCGGCGCTCTCGTGCACGCGGAAGAAGCGCAGCGTCTCCTCGTCGTCGATGCCGTAGCGCTCGATCAGGCCCTCGATCTTGGCGCGCGCGACGCCGGGGAACTGGCTTTCATAGGCATAGAGCGCGCCGAGCCCGGCCGCATAGGATTGCCGCGAGAGCTTGCGGAAGATCTCGATCAGCGCCCGCGTCTCGGCGTTGAGCGATTGCGCCCGCACCGCCGCTTCGCTTTCGCCGAGCCCGCAGGCGAACATCAGCCACAGCGACGCATGGTCCTGCTTGCCGGCGTCGAGCCCCTCCTCCTCGGCGAGGTTCGCGGCCAGCATCCGGCGGCCGTCGCGATCATCGCAGCTCGAGTGGACCGCGCTGACGGCGCGCGGGAACGCCTCGACGTGATGGAAATATTGCCGGGCGTAGGCGCGCAGCGTGTCGAGCGGCAGCCGCCCCTCGGTCCACGCCTGGTAGAACGGATGATCGAGCATCGCCCGCTCGGCGACTTTGCGATCGAGTAGCGACGACGTGCTGGTCATGCGAGCCTCCCTGGTGCGATTCTGGGAGGCCGATAGCGTCGGCCAGCCGACTATACCAGAGCCAGAGCGGCAAGCCGCGTGTAGAGCCGCGGCGGAAGCTCGGCGAGGCCATCGCCGGCGTCGGCCGGCACATCGTCCTCGGCAAGATAGCGCCAGCCCTGGTGCGCCCGCCTGGGCGCGGGCGGGATCAGCTCGATCTCTCCCGCCAGGACGATGTCGATCCGCCCGTCGTTGCGGTCTTCGAAGCGGACGATGCGCTGGCGGGCGATCAAGCGGTGCTTGACGATCCAGTGGAGCGATCCGCCGATCAGCTCGTCCATCCGTTTGGGCCGCATTCGCGTCGCGACGCGCATTTCGCCGTCGTGGGTGCGCGCGGCGACGCGCTTTTCGAGCGCTTCGATCGTCCGGCAACCGAAGGCGACCTTGGTCAGGTGCAGCGGCACACGGCTTTAACGGACGAGGCCTGTTGCGGTCGCAAGGCCGAGGACGGCGAGGAACCCCATCGAATCGGTGACCATGGTCACGAACACGCTGCTGGCGACGGCCGGGTCCGCCCCGGCGCGCTCGAGCGCCAGCGGCACCAGCACCCCGGCGAACCCGGCGACGATGATGTTGATCAGCATCGCGGTGGCGATCAGCAGACCGAGCGACTGGCTGCCGAGCACCACGGCGACGCCGACGCCGATCAGCACCGCGATGGTGACGCCGTTGAGCAGCGCGACGCGGATTTCGCGCGCCACCGCGCGCCACCGGTTCGAGTCGGTCAATTGGTTGGTGGCGATCGCGCGCACCGTCACCGCGAGGGTCTGGGTCCCGGCATTGCCGCCGACCCCGGCGACGATCGGCATCAGCACGGCAAGCACCGCCAGCCGCTCGATCGCGCCCTCATAATAGCGAATCACGGACGCGCCGACCAACGCCGTCAGAAGGTTTGCCACCAGCCAGCGGACGCGCGAGCGGTAGCTCTCGGTGACCGGCTCGTTGATGTCGCCCTCGTCGCCGACGCCCGACAGCAAGAGCACGTCCTCGCCGGCTTCCTCCTGGATGATGTGGACCACGTCGTCGACGGTGATCATGCCGACCAGCCGGCCGGCGTCGTCGACCACGGCCGCCGAGACCAGCGCATATTTCTGGAAGCGCAGCGCGACGTCTTGCTGGTCCATGTCGACCGGGATCAGGTTCTGCTCGCGCGCCATGATCTCGGTCACCGTCCGGTTGCGCGGAGTCCTCAGGATCGTCGAGAGCTTGCAGGCGCCGACCGGATGGTGGCCGGGATTGACCACGAACACTTCCCAGAAATCGGTCGGCAGGTCGGCGGTCGAGCGCAGATAATCGATCACCTGGCCGACTTGCCAGTGCTCGGGCACGGCGCAGACGTCGCGCTGCATCAGCCGGCCGGCCGACTCCTCGGGATAGCCGAGCGCTTCCTCGACCGCCGCACGATCGTCGGGCTCCATCGCCTCGAGCACCGCCTGCTGCTCGTCCTCGTCGAGATCCTCGATCAGCGCGACCGCGTCGTCCGTCTCGAGCTGGCCGGCGATGTGCGCGACCTGCTGCGGCTCCATCTCGTCGATCAGGCTTTCGCGGACGAAATCGTTCATCTCGGCGAGGACGTCGGGCCCGACGATTCCGGCCAGCGCCTTGACCAGCCCTTCGCGCTCGTCGCGCGCGGCGAGCTCGATCAAATCGGCGATGTCGGCGGGGTGGAGCGGCTCGACCAGCTTGCGCGCGGTGTCGTCGTCGCCGGCGTCGACCGCGTCGAGCACCTTGCTGACGAATTCCGGCCGGAGCCGATCCTCTTCGTCGATGGCCGAATGGTCGCGCTCGCCAGGGGGCGCGGCGGCGATGTTCTCGCTCTCGCTCATAGGCTCCCCTGAAGTCGATTGGCGTGGCGTCGCGCCCTCCTATGGGCCGCGCCGGTCTGGCGCAACCCGCCCGGCGCTCCTAAATCGCGCCCTTTCCCCACCCCGACAAAGGAGCCGCTTATGGCCGACGCCGACCGCCTGACCCTCACCCTTTCCAGCGGCGGCGACGTCGTCATCAGGCTCCGCCCCGACCTCGCGCCCAATCACGTCCGGCGCATCACCGAGCTCGCCGGCAGCGGATTCTACGATAATGTCGCGTTCCACCGCGTGATCCCCGGCTTCATGGCGCAGGGCGGCGACCCGACCGGGACCGGAATGCACGGCTCCGATTTGCCCGACCTCGAGGCCGAGTTCAGCGAAGAGCCGCACGTCCGCGGCACCGCGTCGATGGCCCGCAAGGGCGACCCCGACAGCGCCAACAGCCAGTTCTTCATCTGTCTCGACGACGCCGATTTTCTCGATGGCCAATATACGGTGTGGGGCGAGGTCGAGAGCGGCATGGAGCATGTCGACGCACTGCCCAAGGGCGAGCCGCCGCGCGAGCCCGGACGGATCGTCAAGGCGACGGTTGCTTAATCCCGTCATTGCGAGCAGCCGAAGGCTGCGCGGCAATCCAGCATTGCACCGCTGGATTGCTTCGCTGCGCTCGCAATGACGAACGTCGCCCTCGTCACCGGGGCCTCCGCCGGGCTCGGAGTCGAGTTCGCGCGGCAGCTGTCGAAGCGCGGTCACCGTTTGGTGCTCGCGGCGCGGCGCAGGGAGCGGCTCGAGGCGCTCGCCGCCGAGCTGGGCAATGCGCGCGTCGTGGCGATCGACCTCGGCGAAACGGGCGCGGTCTCGAGGGTGATGGCCGACATCCACGGGGCCGGAGAACAGGTCGAGCTGCTCGTCAACAATGCGGGATTCGGCTTGACCGGCCGCCTTGCACAGCAGGATCCGGCGCGGCTGCGGCAGATGATCGACCTCAATTGCGGCGCTTTGACGGAGCTGTGCCGGGCGGTCGCGCCGGCGATGATCGAGCGCGGCAAGGGCGCGATCCTCAACGTCGCCTCGACCGCGGCCTTCCAGCCGGGTCCGGGCATGGCGGTCTATTTCGCGAGCAAGGCGTATGTGCTGTCGCTGACCGAAGCGCTGCACGAGGAGCTTCGGCGGTTCGGGATCAAGGTTTCGGCGCTGTGCCCCGGGCCGACGGCGACGGAATTCGGCGACGTCGCCGGATGGGGCGGCAAGGTGCCGGCCTTCGCCGTCGCGCGCGCTTCGGACGTGGTTCGCGCCGGGCTTACCGGGCTCGACCGCAATCGCGCGGTGGTGATTCCCGGAATGCTCAACAAGCTGTCCGGGCAGGGTCACCGGCTGCTGCCGCGATCCGCGCTGCGCAGGATTGCCGCGGCGATCAAATATTGAAACGAAGGCGCGGCGCACCAGTTTGGTCTGTCAAAAGCGGGAGCGGACAGAGACATGGCCGAAGTCGACACGATCGAAAAAGCGAAATCGCGCAAGGTGCAGGTAGCCAGCCTGCCGCCCGCCGACAGCGGCCGCGGGTTCGCCCGCCTTCCCGACCGGCTGATGGACGAGCTCGACCTCAACGAAGGCGACGTGATCGAGATCGTCGGCAAGCGCACGACCGCGGCGCGGGCCATCCGCCCCTACGGCGAGGACGAAGGCATCGACATCATCCGGCTCGACGGCCTCCAGCGCGCCAACGCTGGCATCGGCTCGGCCGATTTCGTCGAGGTGCGCAAGGCGACGTCGAAGCCCGCGACGCGCGTGGTGTTCGCGCCCGCCCAAGCCAATGTTCGGCTGCAAGGGTCGGCGGACGCGTTGAAGCGCACCTTCGCCGGACGGCCGCTGGTCGAAGGCGACGTGGTCTCGACGACCGGGCACCAGCGGGTCAACGCCGACATGCCCGATCATATCCGGCAGATGCTCAACGCGCCGGCCTTTTCGCTCCAGGAGCTGCGGCTGGTGGTGGTGTCGACCGCGCCCAAGGGCATCGTCCACATCGACTCCAAGACGACCGTCGAGCTGCTGCCCGAATATAAGCCCGAGGACGGGCAGCGGCGCGCCGACGTCACCTACGACGACCTCGGCGGGATGACCGCCACGATCGACGCGCTGCGCGAAATGGTCGAGCTTCCGCTGCGCCACCCCGAACTGTTCCAGCGGCTCGGCGTCGATCCGCCCAAGGGCGTCCTGCTGCACGGGCCGCCGGGGACCGGCAAAACGCTGCTCGCCCGGGCCGTCGCCAACGAGAGCTCGGCCAAATTTTTTCACATCGCGGGCCCCGAAATCATGGGCTCGGCCTATGGCGAGAGCGAGCGGCGGCTGCGCGAGATTTTCGAGCAGGCGGCCCAAGCGGCGCCGTCGATCATCTTCATCGACGAGATCGATTCGATCGCCCCCAAGCGCGGCCAGGTCACCGGCGAGGCCGAGAAACGCCTGGTCGCCCAGCTCCTGACCCTGCTCGATGGGATGGAGCCGCGCCAGAACACGGTGGTGATCGCCGCCACCAACCGACCGGAAGCGCTCGACGAGGCGCTGCGCCGTCCGGGGCGATTCGACCGCGAGATCATCGTCGGCGTCCCCGACCAGCCCGGGCGCCGCGAAATCCTCGGCATCCACACCCGCGGCATGCCGCTTGCGCCCGACGTCAACCTCGACGACCTCGCGCGCCGCACCTACGGGTTCGTCGGCGCCGACCTTGCGGCCTTGTGCCGCGAGGCGGCGCTCGAGGCGGTGCGGCGGATCATGCCCAAGCTCAACCTTGCCGAGGACACGATCCCGACCGAGATCCTCGATGCGCTGTCAGTCGAGCTGCGCGATTTCGACAATGCGCTGAAGCGCGTCCAGCCCTCGGCGATGCGCGAGGTGATGGTCGAGGCGCCGACCATCGGCTGGGACGACATCGGCGGGCTCGACGCGGCGCGCGATCGCCTGAAGGAAGGCGTCGAGCTCCCGCTCAAGCACCCCGAGGCGTTCAAGCGGCTCGGCATCCGCCCGGCCAAGGGCTTCCTGCTCTACGGCCCGCCGGGGACCGGCAAGACGTTGCTGGCGAAAGCCGCGGCGCGCGAAAGCGAGGCCAATTTCATCGCCACCAAATCGTCCGACCTATTGAGCAAATGGTATGGCGAGAGCGAGCAGCAGATCGCGCGCCTGTTCAACCGCGCGCGCCAGGTCGCGCCGACGATCATCTTCATCGACGAGCTCGACAGCCTGGTGCCGGCGCGCGGCGGCGGATTGGGCGAGCCGCAGGTCACCGAGCGCGTGGTCAACACCATCCTCGCCGAGATGGACGGGCTGGAGGAGCTGCAGAACGTGGTGCTGATCGGCGCGACCAACCGGCCGACGCTGATCGACCCGGCGCTGCTGCGCCCCGGCCGGTTCGACGAGCTAATCTATGTCGGGACTCCGGACACCGCCGGGCGCCGCCGCATCCTCGCGATCCACACCCGCAACATGCCGCTCGCCGATGACGTCGACCTGGAGTCGCTGGCGCGGCGGACCGACCGCTTCACCGGCGCGGACCTGGAGGACCTGGTCCGCCGCGCCGGCCTCACCGCGCTGCGCAAGGGGCTCGACGCCGGCAAGGTGACGATGGCCGACTTCGAGGCCGCCCTCGGCGAAACGCGGGCCTCGGTGACGCCCGAGATGCTCGAGGAATATGAGCGCATCCAGGACACGCTGAAAAGCGAGGCGGTGCGGCCGATGGGCGGGATCGGCTTCGTGCTGCCGGGCATGCTCCACCCCCGCTCGGGCGGGAAGAGCTAGCGCGCGAGCCGCGCCCGGCCGAACAGCGCCAGGCCGACGAGAAGCAGCGCGCACAGGACGAAGGGCAAATCGGGCGCCAGCGTGTAAAGGCTGATGCCGATCGTCGGCGCCGCCACGAAGCTGATCCCGTTGGCCGAGGTGATGACGCCGGCGACCGCGCCCTGCTCGGCCAGTGGAACGGCGAGCGACGCGCCCGCGGTGAACCCCGGCCGCGTGAAGCCGAAGCCGAGCGACGCCACGGCGAAGCCGACCGTGATGCCGTAGAGGTCGGGCGCGAGCATCGTCGCGACCAGGCCAGCGGCGGCGATCGCCGCGCCCCACAAGATCAGCGCGCGCGGCCCCAGGCCGAGGCGGGGAATGATGCCCCATTGCGCGCCGAGCGTCGCGGCGGCGCCCGCCATCATCACGATCGCGATCGGCTCCTCCGAGCCCCACGGCGCGAGGTGCAATCGGTCGATGATGAAAAAACCGAGGCATGTCAGGGTCGCGGCCTGGGCGTGGCCGGCGGTCACTCCGGCGATGATCCACGGCTTGATCCGCGGGTCGCGCCAGCTGAGCCGCCGTTCGCGCCGCGGAGCCGTCGCGGCGACTACGCTCGCGCCAGTGGGCGGCGTTGCCCCGGACGGATAGCTCATCGGCGCGCCGTGGCCGATGCGGCGGCCGTAGCGGTCGTTGGGGAGCCAGGCGATGATCGCGCCGATCACGCACGCCGCGATCGCCGCGAAGGCGAACAACGGGCCGGCGAGCCCGACGACGGGCAGCACGAACAACGGCGCGACCGCCGGGCCGATGATCGTCCCCAGCCCGAACGACGACGACAAGGCCGACAGCGCGGCGACGCGGCCCTTGCGCCGGGTCTTCGACGCCAGATAGGCCTGGGTCGCCGACGGCGTCGCGCAGCCGAGCCCGCCGTAGATCGCGCGGAACAGCGCGAACAAGGCGAAGGTCAGCGTGCCGCCGATCCAGTTGTTGAGCCCGAGATAGAGCACGGCGCCGCACAGCAGCATCGAGGCGATGAAGCCGCTCACGCCCATGACCGTCAGTGCCTTGCGGCCGTGGCGGTCGCTCTTTCGCGCCCAGAAGGAGGCGAGCAGCACCCACAGCAATGCCGACCAGGTATAAGCGAGCGCGACCCACACGTCGGCGACGCCGATCTGCCGGCCGATCGCCGGCATCACCGATTGCAGCGCCGTGTTCCCCGCCGCGGCGACGAGCATGGCAGCGTAGAGCAACAGGAAATGCGTCGGCGTGACGGCGCTTGCGCCGATGCTCCCGCGCCGTTGAACGATCGAGGCCACGGGCCGCGCTTACGGGCTCGCGCGCGTCAGCGGAACCTCTTCGTCGCGTAATTGGCGCGCCTCATGGATGCGGCCCGCGCCGCCTTCGGCGCTGCGGCGTTGACTGCTTGCCAAGCCGCGGTGCATTTGCCAACGCTCTTGCCCGCTCACCCCCAGACGGAGCCCGCATGCCAATTTCGACCGCGCGAACGCTGAAGAGTCCAAGGCGCCTCGAACGCCATCATGACCGCCGTTCGCCAAGCCCGCGCTGGCAGTTCCTGCGCGGCTTCTTCAAGCATCCGGTGATGGTCGGCTCGATCATCCCGTCGAGCCGCGTGCTGATCGAGAAGATGCTGGCGCCGGTCGATTGGGAGCAGACCAGGCTGTTCGTCGAATATGGCCCCGGCGTCGGCACATTTACCCGGCCGGTGCTGGAGCGGCTCGGGCCCGACGCGACGCTGGTGACGATCGACACCAATCCCGAGTTCACGCGCTACCTCAAGGAATCAATCGACGACCCGCGGCTGGTCGCGGTCACCGGATCGGCCGCCGACGTCGAGAAGATCCTCGCCGACCGCGGCCTCGGCCAGGCCGACTTCGTGCTGTCCGGGCTGCCCTTCTCCACGCTGCCCGCCGGCGTCGGCGAAGACATCGGCGAAGCGACCGCGAACGTGATCCGCACCGGCGGCGCGTTCCTCGTCTATCAGTTCAGCCCCAAGGTGCGCGGGTTCATCGCGCCCTTCTTCGAGCGGATCGACCGCGGCTTCGAGTGGGTCAACGTGCCGCCCGCGACCCTGTTCTGGGCGTGGCGCGAGCCTACTCCCCGGCAAGGTTGAAGTTGACCCGCCGGGTCACGCCGTAATCGAGGCTCGTGACGAGAAAGAACGACAGGGCCCAGCGAATGCGATTGAGCAGGCTCGAGCGCCGCTTCTGCAGCTCGGCCGTCACCGCAACGCATTTCGCGAGCTCGCCCTCGAAATAGGTGCGCATCATCTGCGCGAACTCGCCGTCCTCGACCCGCAGCATCAGCTCCATGTTGAGATAGAGGCTGCGGATGTCGAGGTTGGACGAGCCGATGTGGACCACGTCGTCGAGCACGACCAGCTTGGTGTGGAGCTTGCTCGGCAGATATTCGAACACTTCGACCCCGCGCTTCAATAACCGGCCGTAGGTGAAGCGCGCCGCCGCGATCGTCGCCGTATTGTCCGACTTGGCGGGCGCGATCAGCCGCGCGCGGCCGCGGCGCCCGGCGCGCGCGATGCGCTTGAGGAAGCCCCAGTTCGGCGCGAAATAGGCGACGATCATCTCGACGTCGCGGCTGTGCACCAGGTCCTTGAGGGTCGACACGCCCCACGGGCTGAGCTTCGCGGTCGGCCCGCCGAGCTGCCACTGCAACGGGCCGCTGGTTTCGGTGTGGTGGTAGATCATTCGGCGAAGCGCGCGCATCCGCGCGTTCTTCGACAGCGCCCAGTCCATCAAACTGTCGAAATAGGGCGCGAGCCGCGCCGCCGCCGGTCCCTCGACCAGCAAGCCGACGTCGCGCCACGCGCGTTCACCGCCGTCGGCGAAATAATCGTCGGCGATGTTGAAGCCGCCGACGATCACCCGGCTGCCCTCGGTCTCGCCGTCGGCCAAGGCCAGCTTCTGATGATTGCGCAGCAAATAGCGCCGGCCATAGGACGGGTTGAACCGGCAGAAGCTGGCGCCCGCCGCGCGCAGGTCGGAAAAATAGTCGTCGGGCGTCGCGCTGCTGCCGAACCCGTCGACCAGCAGCGAGACGGCCACGCCGCGCTCGACGGCGCGCTGCAGCGACGCCTTGACCCGATCCCCGACGGCGCCGGAGAGATAGATGTAATACATCAGCCGCAGCGAGGTGCGCGCGCCGTCGATGAGGCCGAGCAGCGCCTCGAGCCGATCGGGGCCGTCCGGCAGGAAGGTCAGCCGGTTGCCGCCGATCGTCAGCCGCCGCGCCGCCGTGTCGCGGGCGGTCGGCGCGCGGTCGTCCGGGGTCGGCGGTTGGCCCATCCGCACCGCTGTGGCTGGGGCTTGGCCGCAAGGCAAGCAAGCGCCGATTCGATTGACTTTCGCAGCCCCGCTCCCTAAGTCGCCGGCCTCCCCAGCTTCTGGAATTTTTCTCGCGAGGCGATGAATGGCGCGCGTTACCGTTGAAGATTGTGTCGACAAGGTTTCGAACCGGTTCGATCTCGTCCTGTTCGCCGCGCAGCGCGCGCGGCAGGTGTCGGGCGGCGCCGACCTGACGATCGACCGCGACCGCGACAAGAACCCGGTCGTCGCGCTGCGCGAGATCGCCGAGGAAACCGTCCGGCCCAAGGATCTCCAGGAAGCGATCGTCACCAACCTGCAGAAGGTCCGGGTCGACGAGGAGGACGAGACCGAGGAGCTGGCTTCGCTCAGCGACGCCGCCGAGGCGCTGCGGCTGACCGCGGCCGCGCCGCCGCGGCCGACCCCCTCGGGCAGCGATTACGAGTAATGCGAGGAGGCTGTCCGAGGACAGCCGAGCGCGTTACTCCATCTTCACTCCGCCGCCGCCTTGACCGCGTCCTCGTCGGCGCGGTCGATCCACATCATGTCGCCGAACTTCAGCTCGCGCCCGTCGTGCGCCTGGACGCAGATTTTCCGCACCGGCCGGCCGTCGCGCCGGTCGGCGAGAACGATCTCCATCTTGCCGTAGCCCCATTCCTCGCCCCACTGGCGAAGCGCCAGCAGGACCGGCAGCAACCCTTCGCCCTTGGCGGTCAGCGAATAAATGACCTTGCGCCGGTCGAACGGGTCGGGCGAGCGCTCGAGGATTTCGCCCGCGACCATCTTGCCGAGCCGGTCGGAGAGGATGTTGCGCGCGATTCCCAGCCCCGACTGGAACTCCTCGAAATGCTCGAGGCCGTTGAGCGCCCCGCGCAGGATGAGGAACGCCCATTTCTCGCCGATCAGCTGGACCGCGCCCGGGATCGGGCAGGATAATGCCGCTTCCCGGAACGCGTCGATCTCGGACGTGACCCTGTCTGCCCCCATTCGCCCCTTCCCGGCTGCCGATTCCGATCAAAGCACAACAGCTTGCGCGTTGCGAGGGGCATCGCGCCGCGATCGGCTTTCTGCTTGCACAATCGCGCCGGCTCCCCCCATCTTAGGTTCGTGCTGCGACAATATGAGCTCATCGAAAAGGTCCGGTCCTACGACCCCGACGCGGACGAAGGGCTGATCAACCGCGCCTATGTCTTCTCGATGAAGGCGCACGGCGCGCAGATGCGCGCGTCGGGCGACCCCTATTTCAGCCACCCGATCGAGGTCGCCGGAATTCTCACCGACTTGAAGCTCGACGACCAGACGATCGTCACCGCGATCCTTCACGACACGATCGAAGACACGGTCGCGACCCCGCAGGAAGTCGAGAAATTGTTCGGCAAGGACATCGCCCGGCTGGTCGATGGAGTAACCAAGCTTTCGAAGATCGAGGCGCAATCGGAAAACGAGCGCGCGGCGGAGAATCTGCGCAAGTTCCTGCTTGCGCTGAGCGACGACATCCGCGTGCTCCTGGTGAAGCTCGCCGACCGGCTGCACAACATGCGCACGCTCTTTCATATCCCGTCGGAGGAGAAGCGCCGGCGCATCGCGCGCGAGACGATGGATATCTATGCGCCGCTCGCCGAGCGCATCGGCATGTACGAGATGATGAACGAGATGCAGACGCTCGCGTTCAAGGAACTCGAGCCGGATGCTTACGCCTCGATCACGCGCCGGCTGAAGCAGCTGGAGGAGCAGGGCGGCGATCTCGTCAGCCGCATCGGCCTGGGCCTTCAGCTCTATCTTGCCGACAACGGCCTCGAGGCCGAGGTCATGGGACGCCAGAAGCATCCGTTTTCGATCTGGCGCAAAATGGCCGAGCGCCACATCAGCTTCGAGCAATTGTCCGACGTCATGGCGTTTCGCGTGATCGTCGGCGACGTGGCCGATTCCTACCGCGCGCTGGGCCTGATCCACAGCCGTTGGCCGATGGTGCCCGGGCGTTTCAAGGATTACAT
>DASTID010000047.1:0-3066 GCA_035717905.1 Sphingomicrobium sp.
GGCCAAAGTGATCGGGATCGACCTCGGCACCACGAACAGCTGTGTCGCGGTGATGGAAGGCGGAAAACCCAAGGTTATCGAAAATGTCGAAGGCACGCGCACGACGCCGTCGATCGTCGCCTTTGCGAAGGATGGCGAGCGCCTGATCGGCCAGCCGGCGAAGCGCCAGGCGGTCACCAACCCCGACAATACCGTGTTCGCAGTGAAGCGTCTGATCGGCCGCCGCTTCGACGACCCGATCACCAAGAAGGATACCGAGCTCGTCCCCTACAAGATCGTCAAGGGCGCCAACGGCGACGCCTGGGTCCAGGCCGGCGGCAAGGATTATTCGCCCTCGCAAATCTCCGCCTTCATCCTGCAGAAGATGAAGGAAACCGCCGAGGCCTATCTCGGCGAGACCGTCACCCAGGCGGTGATCACCGTTCCGGCTTATTTCAACGACGCCCAGCGTCAGGCGACCAAGGACGCCGGCCAGATCGCCGGCCTCGAAGTGCTGCGCATCATCAACGAGCCGACCGCGGCCGCGCTCGCCTACGGGCTGGAGAAAGAGGACGGCAAGACGATCGCCGTCTACGACCTTGGCGGCGGCACGTTCGACGTCTCGATCCTCGAGATCGGCGACGGCGTGTTCGAGGTGAAGTCGACCAACGGCGACACCTTCCTCGGCGGCGAGGACTTCGACGCGCGCATCGTCAACTGGCTCGCCGACAAGTTCAAGCAGAAGGAAGGCATCGACCTTCGCACCGACCGCCTCGCGCTGCAGCGGCTCAAGGAAGCCGCGGAGAAAGCGAAGATCGAGCTGTCGTCCGCTGCCAGCACCGAGATCAACCAGCCGTTCATCACCGCGCGCATGGAAGGCGGCACCACCACCCCGCTGCACCTTGTCGAGACGCTGACCCGCGCCGACCTCGAGAAACTGGTCGAGGATTTGATCGAGCGCACCATCGAGCCGTGCAAGAAGGCGCTCAAGGACGCCGGGATCGACGCCAAGGACATCGCCGACGTGGTGCTGGTCGGCGGTCAGACCCGCATGCCGCGCGTGCGCGAGCGGGTGAAGGAATTCTTCGGCCGCGAGCCGCACACCGGCGTCAACCCCGACGAGGTGGTCGCGATGGGCGCGGCGATCCAGGCCGGCGTGCTGCAGGGCGACGTCAAGGACGTGCTGCTGCTCGACGTGACTCCGCTGTCGCTCGGCATCGAGACTTTGGGCGGGGTGTTCACGCGGATGATCGACCGCAACACGACCATCCCGACCAAGAAGAGCCAGGTGTTCTCGACCGCCGAGGACAATCAGAACGCGGTGACCATCCGCGTCTTCCAGGGCGAGCGCGAAATGGCGAGCGACAACAAGATGCTCGGCCAGTTCGACCTGGTCGGAATTCCGCCGGCGCCGCGCGGCGTGCCGCAGATCGAGGTCACGTTCGACATCGACGCCAACGGCATCGTCAACGTGTCGGCGAAGGACAAGGGCACTGGCAAGGAACAGCAGATCCGCATCCAGGCGTCGGGCGGGCTATCCGATTCCGATATCGACAACATGGTCAAGGAAGCCGAGCAGTTCGCCGAAGAGGACAAGAAAAGGCGCGGCGCGGCGGAGGCGAGGAACAACGCCGAAAGCCTGATCCACACGACCGAAAAGCAGCTGCAGGAGCATGGCGACAAGGTCTCGGCCGACGTGAAGTCGGAGATCGAGACGGCGATCGCCGACGCCAAGGCGGCGGTCGAGAGCGGCGATGCCGACCAGATGGCCGAGAAGACCAACGCGCTGACCCAGGCGGCGATGAAGCTCGGCCAGGCGATGTACGAGGCGCAGCAGGCCGAGACCCAGGCCGCGGCCGGGCCGGACGCCGGCACCTCGGGGCCGTCGGAAGAGCCGGCCGAGGCCCAGGAGGACGTGGTCGACGCCGAGTTCTCCGAGGTCGACGAAGATCAGAAGGGCTGAGGATTGACCGTGGCGCCGGCCAGATTGGGGGGTCGGCGTCGCCAGTCGCGTAGCGGGGAGCCGTGATGGTCGAGCAGGACTATTACGAATTGCTTGGAATATCGCGCGCCGCCGACGACGCCGCGATCAAGGCCGCCTATCGCCGGATGGCCAAGGAATGCCATCCCGACCGCCATAACGGGTGTCAGCAGCAGGAGGCGCGGTTCAAGGCGATCAGCGAGGCCTACGAGGTCCTGAAGGACCCGCAGAAGCGCGCCGCCTACGACCGCTTCGGCAAGGACGCGTTCCGCAACGGCGGCGCCGACCCGTTCGGCGAAGCCGGCTTCAACGGTTTCTCGGATATCTTCTCGACCATTTTCGGCGAGTTCATGGACCCGCGCGGCGCGCGGCAGAACGCGGCGCGCGGCGCCGACCTGCGCTACGACCTCGAGCTCAGCCTGGAGGAAGCGTTCACTGGCGTCGAGAAGACCATCACCATCGACGCGCTCGCCCGCTGCGAGAAATGCCACGGGCGCGGCTGCACCAGCTCGGAAAATTGCGCCCGCGCCTGCGGGACGTGCGGCGGCATGGGCAAGGTCCGCGCGCAGCAGGGCTTCTTCGTCGTCGAGCGCGGCTGCCCGAATTGCCGCGGCAGCGGCGAAGTGATCAGCGACCCCTGCGCCAATTGCCACGGCGAAGGCCGCGCGCTCGTGCAGCGCAAGCTGTCGGTGAAGATTCCCGCCGGCGTCGACGAAGGCACGCGCATCCGCGTCGCCGGCGAAGGCGAGGCCGGCGTGCGCGCCGCGGCGAACGGCGACCTCTATCTGTTCGTGCACATGAAGCCGCACCCGATTTACGCGCGCGAGGGCACGACGCTGGTCGCGGAGTGCCCTGTCAGCTTCACCACCGCGGCGCTCGGCGGCGCGATCAGCCTGCCCGGGCTCGACGGGCAAAAGGTGGACATCAAGATCCCGGCCGGAGTGCAGTCGGGCGAGCAGCTCCGTCACCGCGGCGCGGGGATGAGCGTGCTCAACGGCCGCGGCCGCGGCGACCTCGTCGCGCGCATCCTGGTCGAGACCCCGACGCGCATGTCGAAAGAGCAAAAGCGGCTGCTCGAGGAATTCCGCGAGACCGAAACCGGCGAC
>DASTID010000048.1:0-12515 GCA_035717905.1 Sphingomicrobium sp.
ACGAGATCAGCGAGGACGAGCGCAAGCGCCTCGAGCACGAGGTGCAGAAGCTGACCGACGACACGATCAACGAGATCGACGAGCTCGCCCACGCCAAGGAGAAGGAAATCCTCGGCAAGTGACCGCCCGATCCGCCGCCGCGGGGGCGCAAGGGGTCGGCGAGGGCGGCACGGTCCCGCGCCACGTCGCGATCATCATGGACGGCAATGGCCGCTGGGCGGCGCAGCGCCGGCTGCCGCGCGCGGCGGGGCACAAGTCGGGTGCCGAGGCGGTGCGGCGCGCAATGCAGGCGGCGGTCGACCACGGCGTCGAGGCGCTGACGCTCTATGCTTTCTCGTCGGAGAACTGGCGGCGCAGCCCCGAGGAGATAGCCGACCTGACCGCGCTGATGCGCTTCTACCTCGACCGCGAGCTCGACCGCTTGTCGCGCGAGGGCGTGCGGCTGAGGCTGATCGGCGACTATTCGGCATTCGGCCCGGAGCTGGTGCAGCGCCTCGAGCATGCGGTCGAACGGACCGCCGGCAACCAGGGGCTCACGCTCGTCGTCGCGCTCAACTACGGCTCGCGCGCCGAGATCGCCGCGGCCGCGCGCAAGCTCGCCGAAGCGGCGGCCGAAGGCAGCCTCGACCCGGCGGGCATCGACGAAGCCAGGATCGCCGCCGAGCTCCAGACCTACGGGCTGCCCGAGCTCGACCTTTTGATCCGCACCTCCGGCGAAGTTCGGCTGTCGAACTTCCTTCTGTGGCAGGCGGCCTATGCCGAGCTGCTGTTTCTCGACCTGCTGTGGCCCGACTTCGACGAGCAGGCCTTCGCGGATGCGCTCGCGCGCTTTGCCTCCCGTCAGCGGCGCTTCGGCGGACGGTGAGCGAGCTCCGCATCCGCGCGCTCACGGGAGTGGTGCTGATCGCGCTGGCGCTGGCGGCGGCGGTCAAGGGCGGCAATGTGTTCGCAGTCGCGGTCGCCGCCATCGCCACGGCGATGTTTTACGAATGGACGCGCCTGGCCCGCGGCTGGGGCGCCGCATGGCAGGCCACCGGGTTTGCCTATGCGCTTCTGCCGGCACTCGCGCTGCTCTGGATCCGCGAGCGCGACGGGCACGGGGTCGAGCTGTTGCTGTGGGTGTTCATCGTCACCTGGGCGACCGATATCGGCGCTTATTTCGTCGGACGCGCGCTGGGACGAAGGAAGCTCGCACCGGCGATCAGCCCGGGCAAGACCGTCGAAGGACTCTACGGCGGCATCGTCGCGGCCACTCTGCTCGGCGGGGCATGGGTGCTGGGGACCGGCCTCGGCCGGCCGCTGCTCGTGCTCGCGCCGGTCCTTGCGCTCGCGGCGCAGGCCGGCGACCTGTTCGAAAGCTGGATGAAGCGCCGCGCGGGGGTCAAGGACTCGGGGGACTGGCTGCCGGGACACGGCGGCGTACTCGACCGGCTCGACGGGCTCGTTCCAGTGGCTGTGCTGACGGCGCTGGCCCAGCTATCAGGGCTGACGTGACCAAAAAGATCGCCATCCTCGGGGCCACCGGCTCGATCGGCAGCTCGACGCTCGACCTGATCGAGCGCTCGCGCGGCCAGTTCGAGGTCACGGCGGTGACCGCGGCGACCAACAGCGCCAAGCTGGCCGACATCGCCCGGCGCACCGGGGCGCGGTTGGCGGTGGTCGCCGACGACAGCCGCCTTGGCGACCTTGCCGAGCGCCTGGCCGGAACCGACTGCCGCGCCGCCGCCGGAGAGGCCGCGCTGATTGAGGCCGCGACCGCCGACGCCGACATGGTGATCGCGGCGATCGTCGGCTGCGTGGGGTTGAGGCCGGCGATGGCCGCGGTCGAGGCCGGCCGCACGGTCGCGCTCGCCAACAAGGAAGCGTTGGTCACGGCGGGCAAGCTGATGACCGACGCGGCGGCAAAGGCCGGCGCGACCCTGCTCCCGATCGACAGCGAGCATAATGCGATCTTCCAGTGCCTTGCGGGAAGCCGCCGCGAAGACGTCTCGAGGCTGATACTGACCGCCAGCGGCGGGCCGTTCCGGACCGCCTCCGCCGATCGGCTCGAGGCGGTCACGCCGGCCGAGGCGGTGGCGCACCCCAATTGGTCGATGGGCGCCAAAATCTCGGTCGATTCCGCGACCCTCATGAACAAGGGTCTCGAGCTCATCGAGGCGCATTATCTCTTCTTAATCCCCCCAGATCGGATCGACGTGCTGATCCATCCGCAGTCGGTGGTTCATTCGCTGGTCGAGTTCGTCGACGGGTCGGTCCTGGCGCAGCTCGGCAGTCCCGACATGCGGATTCCGATCGCCTACGCGCTCGCCTGGCCGGAGCGGATGCCGACGCCGGCGCAAAAGCTCGACCTGGCGGCGGCCGCGCGGCTCGATTTCGAAGCGCCGGACCTTGGCCGCTTCCCGGCGCTGCGCCTGGCCCGCGAGGCGCTCGAAGCGGGCGGCGCTGCACCCGTCGTGCTCAACGCCGCCAATGAAGCGGCCGTCGCGCGGTTCCTCGCCGGAGCAATCCGGTTCACCGACATCACGCGCATTGTCGCCACGGCGCTCGAAGGCGCGTCCTTCGCCGCACCGAAGTCGATCGACGACGTGATCGAAATCGACCGCGCGACGCGCGGCCGCGCCGAGGCGGCAATGACGGACGCCTGCGCCTGATGCTCTCCCATCCGCCATTGTGGCTCATCCTCGTCGCGTTCATCTGCGCGCTCGGCCCGATCGTCTTCTTCCACGAGCTCGGCCATTATCTGGTAGCGCGCATGTTCCGGGTGCCGGCGGAGGTGTTTTCGATCGGCTTCGGACGCGAAATCGCCGGCTGGACCGACCGCCAGGGCACGCGCTGGAAAGTCGGCTGGCTGCCGCTCGGCGGCTATGTGAAGTTCGTTGGCGACATGATCCCGGCCAGCGATCCCGCCGATGCCGAAAGCATTCCACCGGAGCTTCGCGACCGCGCGTTCCAGGTCCGCCCCGTGTGGCAGCGGTTCCTGATCGTACTCGCCGGCCCGATGGCCAATTTCCTGCTGGCGATCATCATCTTCGCGGCCTTCTTCGCGTTCATCGGAACGCCGCAGACCAACGTCGTCGGCTCGATCAAGGCCGGCTCCCCAGCGGCCGCGGCGGGCATCCAGCCGGGCGATCGCATTGTCGCCGTAGCCGGCGTCGAAACCTCGACCTTCGGCGAGATCGCCAATCTCGTCGCCGTGAGGCCGGATCGAACTGTCGCGGTGACGATCGAGCGTGATGAGGCAATCAGCGACATCCGCGTCCATCTCGGGACCGTCGAACTGTCCGATCCGACCGGAACCAAGTTCCGGGGCGGCATCCTCGGAGTCTATTCGACCAACAACGTCCAGGAACCGGTATCAATCTTCAAGGCAGTGCCGATGGCCGTGCAATATACCGCCAACCTCACGCGCCTGATGGTCGACGGCATCATCCAGCTGGTCGCCGGACATATCTCGGCGAAGCAGATCGGCGGACCGATCAAGATCGCGCAAGTCGCGGGCGAAGGGGCTGCACAAGGGCCACTCGCGTTCGCCGGCCTGCTCGCGCTGCTCTCAATTAATCTCGGATTCATCAACCTCTTGCCAGTCCTGCCGCTGGATGGAGGACATCTATTTTTCTATGTCGTCGAGGCCGTCCGGCGGCGGCCGGTCGGCCCCCGGGCGCTCGATTGGGTGGTCCGCGGCGGTCTCGGGCTAATCCTGTTCCTAATGCTTTTCGCGACCGGAAACGATCTTGGTCTGTGGGATCGCCTTCAGCGCTTGATTGGCTAGGAGGGTTGGGGCAGGGCGGCACACTGGCTTCGCGGCGCGCGCTCGCTGCTGCTTCATTTGCACAAAAAGGCGGGAACGAGTGATTTCAAGGTCGAAGTGTTTCAGCAGGCGCAAAGGCGCCCTGCTCCTGGTCGGAACGATGCTCGGCGGCTGGTCGGCACCGCTTCTTGCGCAGGAGGCGCCCGCCGCGCCCGCTCCCGAGACTCCGCCGCCGCCCGCCGCGCCCGCTGGCGAAGCTCAGCAGCCAGCCGCCCCGCCCACGGCGGAAGCTCAGCAGCCGCCCGCCGCGCCCCTTGCAGCCCCGCCGGTCGAGCGCACGATCCGCTCGATCGCGGTTCGTGGCAACCAGCGCCTCGAGCCCGAGACGATTCGCGCCTACGCCAACTTGCGGCCCGGCCAGACGTACACCGCCGCGACCCTCGATCAGGCGCTGAAGGACCTCTATGCGACCCAGCTGTTCGCGGACGTGACGATCGCCGGCGGCGACACCGGCGCGCTGGTCATCGCGGTTCGCGAGAATCCCGTGATCAACCGCATCGTCCTCGAGGGCAACAAGCGCCTCAAGGACGACAAGATCCTGCCCGAAATCAAGCTCGCGCCGCGCCAGATTTTCACCCGGTCGGCCGCCCGCGCGGACGTCGACCGCATTCTGGAGTTGTACAGGCGCCAGGGGCGCTTCGCGGCCCGGGTCGAACCCAAGATCGTCAACCTCGACCAGAACCGGGTCGACGTGGTGTTCGAGATTCACGAAGGCGACCTCGCCAAGGTCCGAAGCATCAACATCCTCGGCAACCAGCAGTTCTCGGACTCGCGTCTGCAGAAGGAAATGTACACCCGTGAGGCTGGCGGACTGCTCGGCTTCCTCAAGTCCAACGACACCTATGATCCCGACCGCCTTGCCGCGGACCAGCAGAAGCTGCGCGCCTTTTACCTGACCGAGGGTTATGCCGACTTCCGCGTCGTCTCGGCGCTTGCCGAGCTGACGCCCGACCGCCGCGATTTCGTCATCACCTACGTGATCGAGGAAGGGGCGCGCTACAAATTCGGCACGGTCGAGGCGGACAGCGCGCTTCGCGACCTGCCGAACGCGGAAGTGAAGCAGATCGTCGACCTGACGCCCGGCGCCTGGTTCAACGCGAAGGCGGTCGAGGACGCGGTTACCAACCTCAACGAGGCGGCGGGAAACCGCGGATACGCGTTCGCCGACATCAACCCGTCCTATAATCGCGACCCCGAAAAGCGGCTGATGAACGTCACGTTCAAGATCGGCCAGACGCCGCGCGTCTATGTCGAACGGATTGACATCACCGGCAACACGGTCACCCGCGACAAGGTCATCCGCCGCGAGTTCCGGCTCAACGAGGGCGACGCGTTCAACGCGCTCAAGCTCAAGCGCAGCCAGGACCGCATCCAGAGCCTCGGCTTCTTCCAGGACAAGCTGGAGATCAAGCAGGCCGAGGGCTCGGCCCCGGACCGCGTGGTCCTCGGCCTCAACGTCGAGGAAAAGCCGACCGGCCAGCTTTCGCTGTCGGGCGGCTATTCGAGCCTCGAGCGGTTCGTTGTCCAGCTCGCGGTCTCGCAGAACAATTTCATGGGCAAGGGCCAGTCGCTCGACGCGTCGGTCAACTATTCGCGCTACGCGAAGTCGGTCGAGCTGGGCTTTTCCGAACCGTACTTCATGGACAAGCCGATCCTGCTCGGCGGCCAGATTTTCCGGCGCGACTACAACAGCTTCAACTTCATCGGCAATGAGCGGAACCGGACCTATTCGCAGGTCAGCACCGGCGCCGGCCTCAGGACCGGGTTCCCGCTGACTGAATATATGAACTTCGGCGCGCGTTACGTGCTGTCGCGCGACAAGATCTCGCTCGACAAGGGGACCTTCTACACCGACCCCGATCTCGTCCTCGACCCCGACGGCACCGGCCCGCTGACCGGATCGAACGGGCCCGCGCCGCTCGCGTGCGACCCGCTGAAGGCCGGCAAATATCTGTGTGACGAGGTCGGCGGGCGAATTACGTCTCTGATCGGCTATTCTACGGTTTACGACGACACGGACGGCATTCACCCGACGCGCGGCGCGCGGGTGATCCTGAGCCAGGACCTCGCCGGGCTCGGCGGCAACGTCAAATATCTGCGCACCCGCGGCGACGCGACGAAATATCACAGCTTCGGCGGCGGCTGGATCCTGTCGGCGCATGCCGAGGGCGGCTATATTCACCCCGGGCAGGATTCGCCCGGCGCCGGCCGCGACCCGATCCGGCTGACCGACCGCTTCTTCGGTCCCCAGCTTCGCGGTTTCGACATCCGCGGCATCGGCCCGCGTATCGAGCGCATTCCATATGACGTGAGCGGCGCTCTGACGACCGATCAGTCGAGGATCACCGATGCGCTCGGCGGCCGCGCTTATTATCTCGGCCGCATCGAGCTCGAGATTCCGATCAGCGCGAGCTTGCGCGGGATGGGCCTGAGGCCGTCGACCTATGTCGAGGCGGGCTCCCTGTTCAAGCTGACTCGGCCCGAGCTGATCGACGTCATCGCGACCTGCGTTCCGGTTACGGCCAATACCACCGGCAAGGCATTCCAGCTGGTGCCCGGGGGCGAGCAGACCAGCTGCGGCGCCGAGACCGGCACCAGCGGCTTTACGCGCGTGCCCGGGTTCAAGGAATTGTATCTCGGCGATTCGCCCAGCCCGAGGCTGTCGGTCGGCATCGGGGTCAACTGGGTGTCGCCATTCGGGCCGCTCCGCATCGACATCGCCAAGGCCTTGCTCAAGCAGGACGGCGACGACACCAAATTGTTCAGCTTCAACGTAGGGACTCAATTCTGATGAAGACATTGCTCATTTCCGCTGCTCTTGCCGCCTCGCTGCTCGCGCCGGCCGCGGCCAGCGCGCAGGCGCTTCCGGCGGCCGTCATCACGGTCGTCGACATCGAGCGGGTGACCAGCCAGTGCACCGCGTGCAAGACCGCTCAGGCGGCCCTCCGCAGCCAGCAGACGGCGCTCCAGACCCGCGAGAAAACGCTCAGCGGCCCGCTCGAGACCGAGCAGAAGTCAATCCAGGCCGCGCTCGACGCGCTCAAGGGCAAGGAGCCGGATGCCGCGCTGCAAGCGAGGGCCAAGGCGTGGGATGCTAAACGCCAGCAGGCCGCGCAGGAGCTCACCCGCCAGCAGCAGCAATTTCAGCGCAACGTGCAGTACGTCCAGAAGCAGGTCGCCGACAAGCTTGGCCCGATCTACCAGCAGGTCATGCAGCGACGCGGCGCCAATGTGATGCTCGAGATGGGATCGACGCTTGCGACCTCGGCGAGCATCGACGTCAGCAACGACGTGCTGGCCGCGCTCAACACAGGGTTGCCGTCGATCCGCACGGTCGCTCCGGCCCAGCCCGCGCAGCAGCCGCAAGGCCGGTAACCGACCCGTGAGCGATCAGCCGGCTGGCGCCGCTGCCGGGCCGCTGGACATCCGGCGGGTCATGGCGGCGCTGCCGCATCGCTACCCAATGTTGCTGATCGACCGGATCGAGACGCTCGAGCCGGATCGCGCAATTACGGCGATCAAGGCGGTCACGGTCAACGAGCCCTTCTTCCAGGGCCATTTCCCGGCGCGGCCGATCATGCCCGGGGTGCTGATTGTCGAGGCGCTCGCCCAGGCGGCAGGCGTCCTCGCGGTCGAGTCGCTCGGGCTCGCCGGCTCGGGCAAGCTGGTCTATTTCATGGCGATCGACGGCGCGAAGTTCCGCCAGCCGGTTGAGCCGGGCGTGTTGCTGCGGCTCGAGGTCGAGTTCGTCCAGAAGCGCACCAGCGTGTGCAAATTCGCCGGCCGCGCGAGCATCGAGGGCAAGCTCGTCGCCGAGGCGAATTTCACGGCGATGATCGCCGATCCGCCAGCCTAACGCCGACGAACAGCCCGCGCCCTTCGGTGCGATAGCCGGCCGAATCCTCGTAGCGCGCGTCGAGCAGGTTGGAGCCGCGCGCAAATAGCTCGACTCGCGGCGCGGCGCGGTAGGCGATCCGCGCCGACGCCAGCCAATAGGAATCGAGGCGCACCAGCGCGAACGGCAAGATTTCCTGCCGGTCGAGGTGCGACCCGACATAAGCGAGCGACGCACCATAGCTCCATCGTCCCGCCGACCCGTCGGCGGCGATCGAGCCGCTGTGCTTCGGTCGACGACGCTCCTCCATTTGCCGCGCGGGCGTGCCTTCGGGCTGCGTGGCCTTGAGATAAGCATAATTGGCCGACAGTCGCAGGGCATCGACGGGTTGCCAGGCCAGTTCGGCCTCGATGCCCCAGCGGCGGCTGGTCCCCGGGGCGTTGAGCGTGCTGGTGAAGGTCGCATTCTCCACGATTTCGTCGTGCAGGCGCTGGCGATAGCCGGTCAACGCGGCGGCCAATTGCCGGCCGCGATACCGCAGCGACGCTTCGAACCCGCGCGAGCTTTCGGGCTTCAGCGCAGGATTGCCGACGTAATTGTTGGGGAAAAAGCCGTAGAGGTCGAAGAAGGTGGGTTGGGCGATCCCTTCGGCATAAGAGCCGGCCAGCGCAAACCCGCCACCGACGTCGGTGAGCAGCGAAGCCCTCAACGACGTCGCGTCCCTGAAGCGGTTGAACATGTCGCGACGAACGGCAAGGTCGCCGGTCAGTCCAGCGGCACTCGCACGCCATTCCGCCGCCACCGCATTGTGGCTGCGGCTTCGATCCTGGTTCGTTGCGCCAAAATAGATCGTGTCCCGCGCCGTGAACGTCTCGCGCTCCGAATCCGCGGCGACGATCAGCCGCTGCTCAAAGGCGCCGGTGGTGAAGCGATGTTCCAGCTGTCCCTGCAACATCCGGCGTGTGCCGCTCGTGCGGTTGATCTGGTCATCATCGAGGAAGTTGCGATTGGACGAGCCGAGCAGCGACGCGCCGATCGTGCCGTTCCAGGCCGCGCCGTCGCGGCCGAAGTCCGCCCAGAGCCGGCCCGCCGCCAGTCGGTTGCGGCTGTTGTCGAGCGTGTCGGTGCGCTCGCCGGTCAGCGGATCGTAGCCGTCGAATTCGGCGCGCCCGGTCAGCGCCAGCGCCGCGGCGCCGAGACGTAGCGACGGCGCAAACGCGTAGGTTCCGCGAAGCCGGCCGGAGAGGTTGCGATAGCCGTCCTTGTCGCCGGCGCCGCTGAAGCTGTCGATTCCGGTCGCCCGCTGCCAGCCGAGGCCGCCGGCCAGGCCGCCGCGATCGGCGCTCAGCGCACCCGCCGCGCTGCCGCGCCGGAAGCCGAACGATCCCGCTTCGGCGGACGCGGCATAGCCGGACGCCTCGGCGACGCCATTGACGGCGATTACGCCGCCGATCGCTTCCGATCCCCACAGCGCCGACTGCGGGCCGCGGACGATTTCGATGCGCGACGCAAGGTCGGCGTTGAGCAGCTCGAAGCGGGCGAAGCCTCCGGTCGCGGGATCGTTGGCGCGAATGCCGTCGATGAACAGCAAAGTGTGGGTATTCTCGGCGCCGCGGATGCGAACTTCGGTCAGCAGGCCCGGAGGTCCCTGCGTGGTCACTGCGATCGAGGGCGCCAGCCGAAGCAGGGCGGGGACCAGCGGCTCGCCCAGGCGCTCGATCCTGGCCCCGTCGATAATGGTGACGCTGGCCGGACTTTGCGCTTCGGCCTCCGGCACGCGCGAGGCGGTAATGACGATCTGGTTGGTGTCGATTGCGGTTGCGGGCATGAAAATCCTCCTGTTGACGACTGCGTCGTCTCAGAGGGATGCGCCGCAAGTTGCCCGCGGCGGCCCACGCCCCCGCGGCTGGTCCCGGCCGGGGAAACGGACGACCGACAAAGGCAGGTTCCTGACTTCGCCGCTTCGGGCCTCGGGCCATCGACGGCTTACAGTTGCGGGCACAGCGCCGGAATTGCACCGGCTTCCCTTTGAACCGCCCCCGCCCAGCCGAACCCCGCGGGGAAAGCTGGTGGGCGGCACCCTCGTCGCGGGCCAGCTATTCACTCCGTCCGCCTCGAGTCAATCGCCCTCAACCCGGCTTTGCGATTGCCGTGACGACCGCTATGAACCCGCGCATGGCTCCGTCACCTCGATTGCTCGCATTGCTCGGCCTGATCGCCTTTGCGGCCGCGCTGCGGCTCGTGCCTCATCCGCCGAACTTCACGCCGATCGGCGCGATGGCGCTGTTCACGGGCGCGACCCTGCCGCGCCGCGCCTTGGCCTTCGCGGCGCCGCTTCTCGCCTTGCTCGCGAGCGACCTGATCCTCGGCTTCTACCAGGGAATGGAGGTCGTTTACCTGAGCACGGCCTTGGTCGTGGCGATCGGCTGGCTCGTGGCGACCCGCCGGACGCCGGCGCGCGTTGGCGCCGCCGCGCTCGCAAGCTCCGTCGCGTTTTTCCTGATCACCAACTTCGCGGTCTGGCTGTCGAGCGGGATGTACCCGCATACGACCGGCGGGCTGGCGGCATGCTATGCGGCCGCATTGCCGTTCTTCCAGAACAGCATCGCCGGCGACCTGTTCTACACCGCGTTGCTGTTCAGCGGTTTCGCTCTGCTCGAGCGCGCGGTGCCCGCGGTCCGACGGGCAGGGAGCCCGCACCCCGCCTGACCGGCGGTTGCAACATTTCGCCCCAGCCGATAAAGGCGCGCGCTCCTGCTCTCGGCCGCTGGTCGGAAACCAGCGGCGAACTCGAGGAAATCACGCATGAAGTCCGGCATCCATCCCGACTATCACACGATCACCGTCGAAATGACCGACGGCACCAAGTTCCAGACCCGTTCGACGTGGGGCAAGGAAGGCGACACGCTCCACCTCGACGTCGACCCCAAGGTGCACCCGGCGTGGACCGGCGGCCATCAGAAGCTGCTCGACAGCGGCGGTCAGGTGGCGCGCTTCAACAAGCGCTTCGGCGGACTGACGCTCGGCAAAAAATAAGCTGCGACCGTTTCACGACCCTGAACTGAGGTTTACCGCTGCTCCGCGCATCGAGACGGAGCGATTGGTGTTGCGCGCGCTCGAGCTCGGCGATCTCGACTATTTCCTGGACTTCTTCAGCGATGCCGAAGCCAGCCAGCACGTCGGCGGACCCAGCGGCGCCGAGGACGCGTGGCGGCGGATGCTCGCCAGTTCGGCCCTGTGGTCGCTCACCGGCATCGGTATTTGGGCGATAGCGCGCCGCGAGGGCGGCCCGGCGATCGGTCACGGCGGTTTTCTCGACTTTCTCCGAAACAGCGAGCCGTCGATTACCGGCCAGGTCGAAATGGGCTGGATCCTGGCCCCGGCCGCGCACGGGCAAGGCTATGCGCGCGAAGCGTGCGGCGCGATGCTCGACTGGTTCGACGGGAATTTCGGCAAGCAGCCGGTGTGGGCGCTGATTTCTCCCGGCAACGACCCGTCGGCCAGGCTCGCCGGCAAGCTCGGTTTCGTCCGCCAACCCGACGGCGTCTATCGCGACAAGCCCCAAATGTTCTGGCTGCGCTCGACCTGATCGCTTGCGGGCGGCCCTAAAAGGCCGACAGGCCGGTGATCGCCCGGCCCATGATCAGCGCGTGGACGTCGTGCGTGCCCTCATAGGTGTTGACCGTTTCGAGGTTGGCCGCGTGGCGCATCACCTGGAACTCGGCCGAGATGCCGTTGCCGCCGTGCATGTCGCGGGCGATCCGCGCGATGTCGAGCGCCTTGCCGCAATTGTTGCGTTTGATCAGGCTGATCGTCTCCGGGATCAGCTCGCCGGCCTCCATGCGCCGGCCGACGCGCAGCGCCGCTTGCAGCCCGAGCGTGATCTCGGTCACCATGTTGGCGAGCTTCAATTGCACCAGCTGGTTGGAGGCGAGGGGCCGGCCGAACTGCTTGCGGTCGAGCGTGTACTGGCGTGCGGCGGCGTAGCACGCCTCGGCCGCGCCCATCGATCCCCAGGCGATGCCGTAGCGGGCGCGGTTGAGGCAGCCGAACGGGCCTTTCAAGCCTTCGACATTGGGCAGCAGCGCGTCCTCGCCGACCTCGACTCCGTCCATGACGATCTCGCCGGTGATCGACGCGCGCAGCGAGAGCTTCTCCTTGATTTTGGGCGCACTCAAGCCCTTGGCACCCTTGTCGAGCACGAAGCCCCGGATCTTCCCGTCGTGCGCGTCTGACTTCGCCCAGACGATGAATACGTCGGCGATGGGCGAGTTGGTGATCCACATCTTGGTGCCGGTGAGGACATAGCCGCCCTGGACCTTCTCGGCCCGCGTCCGCATGCTGCCGGGATCGGAGCCGGCGTCGGGCTCGGTCAGGCCGAAGCAGCCGACCCATTCGCCGGTGGCGAGTTTCGGCAGATATTTGCTCCGCTGCTCCTCGGTGCCGTAGGCATTGATAGGGTGCATCACGAGCGAGCTCTGCACCGACATCGCGGAACGGTAGCCGCTGTCGACGCGCTCCACCGCCCGGGCAATCAGGCCGTAGCTGACATAGCCGAGGCCGGCACCGCCATAGTCGGGTGAAATGGTCGCTCCCAACAGCCCGAGGTCGCCCATTTCGGTGAGGATCGCGCGGTCGAAGCTCTCCTCGAGATAGGCGTGCGTGACCCGTGGCTGGAGCTTCTCCTGCGCATAGCCCTCCGCGGTGTCGCGGACGAGCCGCTCTTCGTCACTCAGCTGGTGGTTGAGATCGAACGGATCCTGCCAATCGAACGGCAGGACGGCTGGCTCGGCCACGGGATTTCCTCGCTAGTGGATAGGGTTGGGACAGCCCTTAGCTGGGGCCTCGGGGAATCGCCAGTGACCGCCCCCG
>DASTID010000049.1:0-2993 GCA_035717905.1 Sphingomicrobium sp.
AGCGCTTCGATCATCGGACCCGCGAACCGCTCCGGCGGCTCGGCGGTTCCGTGCGCCCAGGCCATGATGTCGACATCCTGCTCGTCGAGCATCGACGCGAACAGCGCGCGCTCGCGCGAACCCCAAGCCAGGTGGTGCGCATCGAAGAACCCGCCAATCAGCAGGTCGGCCTCCTTGGTGCCGCGATGGTGCGCTCGCCAGTGAAGGCGCTTCAGGTCCGGGTCGGAAGGCATGGCAGGCATGTAGTGCAGGAAAATCGTCATTGCGAGGAGCGCAGCGACGAAGCAATCCATGTACGGCGACGCTGGATTGCTTCGCTACGCTCGCAATGACGGAGTCCAATGCGCCCCGAAGTCCTCAATCCCTTGTTCGCCGAGGTCGAGGTGCTGAAGGGCGTCGGGCCGCAGGTTGCGAAGCTGCTCAAGCGGCTCGGCCTCACGCGGGTCATCGACCTGCTTTATCATTTGCCGACCGGCGCGATCGAGCGGATCCGGGCGCCGGCCGCGACCGGCGCGTTGCTGGGGCGCAACGTGATCCTCGAGCTGACCCCGTTCGACACGCGCGAAAGCCGTTCGGGCCGCGGGCCGACGCGCATTTTCGCGACCGACGGCGACGGCAATGCGATCAGCCTGGTGTATTTCAACAACCCCGGCTGGGCGAAGCGCCAGCTGCCGAAAGGCGAGACGCGGATCGTCTCGGGCAAGCTCGAACAATATGGCGACGAGTGGCAGATCATCCATCCGGAGATCGCCGAGCCGGGCAAGGGGCCGGCGCCGGCGGTGCGCGAGCCGGTCTATCCGCTGACCGAGGGCCTGACCAACCGGCGCATGGGCGAGCTCGCGCGCGACGCGCTCGAACGCGCGCCCGAGCTTCCCGAATGGATCGAGCCGAGCTTGCTCGCGCGTGAAACGTGGCGCGACTGGCGCGCGTCTCTGGCCGAAGCGCACCACGAGCCGGGCAGCGGCCGCCGCCGGCTCGCCTACGACGAGATTTTCGCAAACCAGCTCGCGCTTTTGCTGCTTCGCCAGTCGCAGCGGCGGCATCGCACCGTGCCGTTGCCCGGTACCGGCGAGCTGATGCGCCGGCTCGAGCTGCCCTATCAGCTGACCGACGCGCAGCGGCGCGTGATCCGCGAAATCCGCGGCGACCTCGCGCAGGACCTGCCGATGCTGCGGCTGCTCCAGGGTGACGTCGGGTCGGGCAAAACATTGGTCGCGCTCGCGGCGATGCTCGCGGCGGTCGAGAGCGGCGCGCAGGCGGCGATGCTCGCGCCGACCGAAATCCTCGCGCGCCAGCATCACGCGACCTTGCTCGGCCAGGCCGACAGCCTCGGCGTGAGGGTCGCGATCCTCACCGGCCGCGAGAAGGGCCGCGCGCGGGACAGCGTGCTGATGGGCCTCGCCGACGGGTCGATCGACATCTTGGTTGGCACCCACGCGATCTTCCAGGAGAAGGTCGCCTACAGGAATCTCGGCCTTGCGGTGATCGATGAGCAGCACCGCTTCGGCGTGTCGCAGCGGCTGTTGCTGTCGTCCAAGGCCGAGCGCCCGCCGCACCTGCTGGTGATGACCGCGACGCCGATCCCGCGCACGCTGACGCTGACCCAATATGGCGAGATGGACGTCAGCGCGATCGACGAAATGCCGCCGGGCCGCTCGCCGATCGAGACGCGCGTGATCAGCGAGGAGAAGCTGCCCGACGTGGTCAACGGTCTCGGGCGGCATATCAGCGGCGGCGGCCAGGCCTATTGGGTGTGCCCGCTGGTCGAGGAGAGCGCGACGAGCGACGCCGCCGCGGCCGAGGAGCGCGCGCGCGTGCTCAAGCTGCGCTTCGGCGAGGACAAGGTCGGGCTGGTCCACGGCCGGATGAAAGGCGCCGACAAGGATTCGGTAATGGAGCGGTTCGCGTCCGGAGAGCTGGCGATGCTGGTGGCGACGACCGTCATCGAGGTCGGGGTCGACGTGCCCAACGCCACCCTGATGATCGTCGAGGGCGCCGAGCGCTTCGGCCTCGCCCAGCTGCACCAGTTGCGCGGCCGCGTGGGGCGCGGGGCTGGCAAGAGCGTGTGTCTCTTGATCCGCGGTCAAACGCTTACGGATGTCGGGCGCGCGCGCCTGGCGCTCATGCGCGAAACCAACGACGGCTTCCGCATCGCCGAGGAGGATTTGCGGCTGCGCGGCCCCGGCGAGATTCTTGGTACGCGCCAGTCGGGCGAGGAGACGTTTCGCGTGGCCACGCCGCAGGACGTCGAGGAGCTGGCGCCGATCGCGCAAAGCGACGCGCAGCTCCTGCTCGAGCGCGACGGCGGCTTGAAGGGCGAGCGCGGGCAGGCGGCGCGCATCTGTCTATACCTATTCGAGCGCGACCAGGCGGTGGGGCTGATCAGGAGCGGGTAATAGGGACAGTCCCTCGCATGAGGGACTGTCCCTCGTCTATTTCACCAGCAGCCCGTGCCGCTTCTTGCCCAAGCTCAACTTCAAAGCCTCGTCGCTAGGCGTGAGAAGCAACGCCGGATCGTTCACCACCACGTCGTCGAGCCGCACGGCCCCTTCGGCGATCTTGCGCTTGGCTTCCTTGTTCGACGGGGTGAACCCGAGCGCGGTCAGCGCATGGGCGATGTTGATGCCGTCGCCGACCGACAATGTCGGCAATTCCTCTCCGGCTCCGCCTTCGGCGAAGGTTTCGCGCGCGGTTTCCGCCGCCGCCGCCGCCGCGGCGCGCCCGTGGAGCATCGCGGTCGCCTCGGTCGCGAGCACGATCTTGGTCTGGTTGATGTCGGCGCCGCCCAGGCTTTCCAGCCGTGCGATTTCGTCGAGCGGAACGTCGGTGAACAGCCTTAGGAACTTGCCCACGTCGCGGTCGTCCACGTTCCGCCAGAATTGCCAATAATCATAGGGGCTCAGCATTTCGTCGCTCAGCCACACCGCGCCCTGCGCGGTCTTGCCCATTTTCGCGCCGTCGGACGTGGTGATCAGAGGCGTCGTGACGCCGTA
>DASTID010000050.1:0-10562 GCA_035717905.1 Sphingomicrobium sp.
CCGAAGCCGATATGGTGCAAGCGCAGGGCCAGCGCGAGGAGGACGAGCGCGCAAATCGCTGCCTGCCGCGCGCGCTTGTGGGCCAGCAACACAATCTCCCGTCAACCATTGCCCGGCACGCCGGCGAGCCTCGCCTTAGAGGGACTGCAAAGACGTTCGCCAGAGTCTTTTGGCCGCCAGGCCGCGAAAGTGCGCGGTCGGCGAAGCTCGCGCCGGCGCGGCGCCGCCACCGTGCCCGACCGTCCAATGAGCGCTCTGGCCGCGGCCTATCTGCTTGAATCGCCGAGACTCTTCTTCTTTTACCGGCACTTAAATGCTAGCGTCCTATAGTGGCCGCAGGGAGCCGCGCAGGGGTGCCGGAATGAGCAGGAAGTTGGTTGCAGTCGTCGTCATCGTCGCCGTCGCGGGCGCGGTCGGACTCGCCATGCGCAGCGCCAACCGGGCCGACGCCGCGAACGGCAATTGCTATTCCGACGCGCAAGGGCCGGCGACCCCGACCGTTTGCCAATAGCCGAGCGCCTCAGCCGAAGGTGAACGAAAAGGCCTCGACGCCCGGATCGAGGAACTCGATCGTGAACGTCCGGTCTTTCACATCGCCTTTCTGGCGCACCAGCTGATAGAGCCGCTGCTCCCGGACCACGCCGCTGCCGTCGGACCGCACGTCGACGCCCGCGTCGGCTCCAGGCGCCTTGCCGTCGAGCGTCACTCGGAAGCGCACCGGCTTGCCGCTCGCCGAGCCGAGCACGAGATGAAGGTCGCGCGCGTGGAAGCGGAAGGCGAGCTTCGCGCCGGGCTCGAGCGCGCGCGCGCTCTGCCGTCCGTCCAGCCAGCGACCATCGAGCGCCCAATCGTTGAGCGCGAGCGGCGCCGGCGCGTAGCTCTTCGGCTGGTCATGGGCGAGCCCGCCGGGCGAAACGAAGCGGTCGGCACGGGCGTACCCGATGTAGGTTTCCGGCGAGCGGATTTCGCTGAGCGCCGCGGCGGCCTGCGCGCCCTGGCCCGCGGCGCCGCCCATCGCGGCGTCCTTCGGGGCGTGGCCGGCCTCGGCGAGAAGCTGGCGGATCACCCGCTCGGACTGCGCGTAATCGCCCTCGCCGAAATGATGATAGCGAATGCGGCCCTTGGCATCGACGAAGTAATGCGCGGGCCAGTAATTGTTCTTCAGCGCGCGCCACAGATCGTAGCCGTTGTCGAGCGCGACCGGGTAGCGGATGCCGAGCTCCTTGACCGCGCGGGCGACATTGTCCGGCTCGCGCTCGAACGCGAACTCGGGCGCGTGGACGCCGATCACCACCAGTCCGTCGTCGCGGTAGCGTTCGTCCCACGCCTTCACGTAGGGGATCGAGCGCAGGCAGTTGATGCAGCTGTAAGTCCAGAAGTCGATCACCACGACCTTGCCCTTGAGCTGGTCGCGGGTCAGCGGGTGGCTGTTGAACCATGGCCCGAGGCCGTCGAGCGGCGGCAGCGCGCCCTCGACCGGTAGCACCAGCTCGCCCATCGCGTTGGTGCGGGCCTTGCTTTCGCCCATGTCCTGGCTAGCGCCGAGCTTGCGCGCGAGCCCGGATTCGAGGCTCGCGGTCTGCGCGCTCGACAATTTCGAGAGCACACGCGTGTCGAGCCCGAGCGCGATCGCCGCGACGCCGACCAGGACGAGCACGCCCAGCGCCTGGCGGACGCGCTCGCTCGCGCCCAAGGACTTCTTCATCCGCGCGAACACCGCACCGCCGACCAGCAGCGCGAGCGCAAGCGAGGTCGCCGCGCCGAGCGCGTAGGCGAGCAGCAGCAGCGTCGTCCCGGCGCTCGCGCCGTTGAGCGCGGCGGCGGTGAAGATGATGCCGAGGATCGGCCCCGCGCACGGCGCCCAAAGCAAGCCTGTCGCAACGCCGAGGACCGCGGACGACCAGATGCTTTCCCGTTCCCCCGGCTGCCGCTCGGACAAGCGCGATCCGAGCGCCACAAGCGGCCGCGTCAGCCGGTCGGAGATGCTCGGGAACACCAGGGCGATGCCGAACAGGGCGAGCAGGATCAATGCCGCCCAGCGCCCGATCGCATTGGCGCGCACCGCCCAGCCGCCGCCGACCGCCGCCAGCGTCGCGACGACCGCGAACGTCAGCGCCATGCCGGCGAGCATCGGCAGCGTCGAGCGCGCGAAGCTTCGGCCGGCGCGTGCGAACACGAACGGCAGTACCGGCAGGATGCACGGGCTGACGATGGTCAGGACGCCGCCGAGATAGGCAAGGAGGATGATCAGCATCGACGGTTCTTTCGCGGTTCAGCAAGCGCCGGATAGACGGCGCGGCAGGCCTTTCCGTTACGTGGGAGTAACCAAGGATGAACGACCGCCGCGCCTTTCTGGGCATCGCCGGCGCCGCCGGCGCGAGCCTGCTGCTGTTCGGGCGCTCGAGCGGAGCGAATGCCACGGTTCGCTTTGCCGTCAGCCACACCCCCGCCGAATGGCGGCGCATCCTCGGCCCCACGCGCTACCCGATCCTGCGCGAAGCCGCGACCGAGCGCGCGTTCACCAGCCCGCTGCTGAAGGAGCATCGCAAGGGCACGTTCGTCTGCGCCGGCTGCGCGCGGCCGTTGTTCAGCTCGGCGACCAAGTTCGAGAGCGGCACCGGCTGGCCGAGCTTCTGGCGTCCGCTGCCGCATGCCGTCGTGACCCGGACGGACCACAAGCTGCTGATGGAGCGCACCGAAGTCTTGTGTGCGCGCTGCGGCGGGCACCTCGGCCACGTGTTCGAGGACGGGCCCAAGCCGACCGGGCTGCGCTATTGCATGAACGGGCTAGCGCTGAAGTTCAGGCCGGCTTGAGCTGCACCCGCTCATCCTTAGTAGGGACTGAGCGAGCGTAGCGAGACGAAGGCCCGTATCGAAGGACGTGCTTCGATACGCCATTTCGACAGGCTCAATGGCTACTCAGCATGAGCGGAACTACGTGGAGCCTAAGCGACGATGCGCAGCTTCCCGCGCTTGCCGGGCGCGGCGTAGCAGACGACTCCGAGCTCGGCCTGCAGGCGCGCGAGCTCGCGCTCCTTGGCCTCGCGCTCGGCCTCGATGTAGCGGCGCTCGCACTCGGCCTCTTCCTCGGTCTGCTCGCGCAGGTAAGTGACGGTGATGGTGCGCCCGAACACCTCGTCGCCGCGAAGCCTCAGCTCCGCCTCGCACTCCTCGGGCAAAGTGTCGCGCAGCTCGGTCAGCTGCGCGATGAGGTCGTCGAGCGATACGTGATCGGCAATGTCGACGAACTCTTTGACGCGTCTACTCATTCGTGACCCTCCCCGGTCCCGGGGCGTTCAATACTTCCCGCACGATTCCTCGCGCAACGCAGAATCCCGGCTTATCCCCAGGGAAGTTTCCCTGTTGTGAATCCCGTGGACAGCGAAGGTTTAGGAAAATGGGTTCGGAAGCGATGGTGAGCCTCTCGGCCGGCAACTTGCGATTGGAGCTAAGTCCTTCAATCGGCGGTGCTATTTCCGTGTTCGACTGGAGCGACGACGGCGCTTCGCGCGAAATATTGCGGAAATGCAACAACGGCCTGAAAAACGTCCTCGACTCCGCCTGCTTTCCCCTCGTGCCCTACGTGAACCGCATCCGCGGCGGCCAATTCGGCTTCCGCGGGCGCGAGGTCAGGCTCGCGCCGAACATGGCCGGAGACCCGAGTCCGCTGCACGGCCAGGGCTGGCTGAACCCATGGGAAGTCGAAGGGTCGACGGCGGCGAGCGCGACCTTGAGCTACCACCATCAGCCCGGCGAATGGCCGTGGACCTATGAGGCGCGGCAGGAATTCGTGCTCGATGCCCGCGGGCTTTCCGCGCGGCTCTCCTGCCGCAACCGGAGCGAGGGGCCGATGCCATGCGGGCTCGGCTTCCATCCTTATTTCCGCTGCGGACCCGAGACCCGGCTGGAGACGCGCGTGACGCACGTGTGGACCATCGACGAGCAGGTTCTCCCGGTCGACCGCGTCCAGGCGACAGGCCGTTACGACCTCGAGAACCGCAAAGCGTGCGGGCAGGATCTCGACAACGGCTTTGTCGGCTGGGCCGGTGAGGCGCGGATGAGCGATCCCGACTGGCCGTTCGAGCTCGTCATGTCGTCGCCCGACGCCGACTTCTTCCAGCTCTATTCGCCGGCGCAGGGCGGGATTTTCGTCGCCGAGCCAGTGACCCACGCCAACGCCGCGCTCAACGCGCCCGAGGAGGAGTGGCCCGCGCTTGGCCTGCGCGTGCTCGATCCGGGCCAGGCGATGAGCGTCGAGATGCGGCTGGAGGTGCTGCCAAAATGAAGGCTGGCGGAGACGGAGGGATTCGAACCCTCGGTACGGGAATCCCCCGTACGGCGGTTTAGCAAACCGCTGGTTTCAGCCACTCACCCACGTCTCCGGTGCGGCAGCGCGCCGGGCTATATAAGCGGCGTTCCGAAGCTTCAACCTGAATGGCCAGGCGATGCGGGGCAGGCGCTGGTCGGCTGTTACGCCAGCGTGGGCATCGCACGCGCTCGGCGCTCGGCGCGCTCCGTCGATTGCGCTTTTTGCCGCGGACCCTAATGGCGGAATTGGGCTGGGACAGGAGACGTGCGATGACCACGACTTACCAGCTCGTCGACGTGTTCGGCAGCGGCCCGTTCACCGGCAACCCGGTCGCCGTGCTCGACGGCGAAGGCCTTTCCACCGACGCGATGCAGCAGATCGCCCGCTGGATGAACCTTTCCGAGACGACCTTCCTGCTGCCGCCGACCACGCCCGACGCCGATTATCGCGTGCGCATCTTCACTCTCGAGCGCGAGCTGCCGTTCGCCGGCCATCCGACGCTCGGCACGTGCCACGCCTGGGTTGAACGGACGGGCGCCGACTCCAAGACCCGGGTCCTGCAGGAATGCCCGGCCGGCCTGGTGGCCGTCGAGCGTCGGAACGAACGCTGGGCCTTCGAGGCGCCGCCGCTGGTCCGATCCGGGCCGGTCGACGAACCCCTCGTCGACGAGATGGCCGAGTTCCTGAACATCGACCGCGGCAGGATCGTCGCCGCCGAATGGTGCGACAACGGGCCCGGCTGGCTGGGCATCCTCCTGTCCTCCGCCGAGGAGGTGCTCGCGCTCGAACCGGCGACCTCCCATCCGCGGCGCATCGATGTCGGCGTGATCGGGCCGCACCCGGAAGGCGGCGACGTCGGGTTTGAGCTGAGGACTTTCTTCAGCAACCATGTCGGCGCGATCCTCGAGGACCCGGTGACCGGCAGCTTCCAGGCGTCCGCGGCGCAATGGATGATCGGCTCGGGCCGCGCGGAGCCGCCCTATGTGACCGCCCAGGGAACCTGCCTCGGCCGCAAGGGCCGCGCCTTTATCGAGGCGGACGCAGGCAAGCTGTGGATCGGCGGACGGACCGAAACGCTGGCGCTTGGCGAATCCACGTTCGAGGCCGAAACGGTCTAGACCCGGAGCGCCGCAGCGGCCTCCGCTTCGCGTTTCAAATTGCGGGCGAGCTGGGCGAGGCCGTTGAGATATTGCGGCGGGCAATGGACGTCGCGATAGTCGAGCGCGGCCGCCGCGCGCAGCGTCCAGAACGGGTCGACCAGGTGCGGACGGCCGAGCGCGATGAGGTCGGCGCGACCGGCGGCGAGGATCGAATTGGCGTGGTCGGGCTCGTAGATGTTGCCGACCGCCATGGTCGCGAGCCGGCCCTCGTTGCGCAATTTGTCGCTGAACGGCGTCTGGAACATGCGCCCATAGACCGGCTGCGCTTGCGCCCAGGTCTGGCCGGCGGAAACGTCGATCAGGTCGGCGCCCTCGCGCGCGAAGGCTTCGCCGACCAGCACCGCGTCGTCGGGCGTGATGCCGTCGTCGCCGGCCCAGTCGGTGGCGGAAATGCGCACCGACATTGGCCGGTCGCTGGGCCAGGCGTCGCGCATCGCCGCGAACAGCTCGAGCGGATAGCGCAGGCGGTCGTCGAGGCTGCCGCCATAGGCGTCGGTGCGGCGGTTCTGCAGCGGCGTCAGGAAGCCCGAGAGCAGATAGCCGTGCGCGGCGTGCAGCTCGACCATGTCGAACCCGCATTCCAGGCCCATGCGCACCGCGGCGACGAACTGGTCGCGCACCTCGTCCATGTCGGCGCGGGTCATCGGCCGCGGCGCCTGGTTGGCCGGGGACCAGGCGACGTCGCTCGCCGCCATCACCGGCCAGTTGCCATCGTCCAGCGGAATGTCATTGCCTTCCCAGCCGAGCTTGGTCGAACCCTTGCCGCCCGAATGGCCGAGCTGGAGGCAGATTTTGGCCTTCGAGTTGGCGTGGACGAAGTCGACGACCCGCTTCCACGCGGCGACATGCTCGGCATTCCACATGCCCGTGCAGCCGGGGCTGATCCGGCCCTCGGGCGAGACGCAGGTCATCTCGGTGAAGACCAGGCCCGCGCCGCCGAGCGCGCGCTCGCCGTAATGGACGAAGTGGAAGTCGTTCGGCGTTCCGTTGTCGGCCGAATACATCGCCATCGGCGAGACGGTGACGCGGTTTTCGAGCGTCAGGCTGCGCATCCTGAACGGCGCGAACATCGGCGCGGCGGACGTGTTGGGGACGCCGGCTTTCTCCCAGAACCAGCGCTCGACCTGCTCGAGCCAGTCGCGGTCGCGCAGGCGCAGGTTTTCGTGGCTGATGCGCTGGCTTCGCGTCAGCAGCGAATAAGCGAATTGCAGCGGCTCGAAATGGAGGTAGCGGTGCAGGGTCTCGAACCATTCGGTCGAGTTGCGCGCGCTGTTCTGGAGCTTGAGGACTTCGAGGTTCCGCTCCGCGACATATTCGTCGAGAGCAGCCTCCAGGGACAGTCCCTCGCCTGCGAGGGACTGTCCCTTGGTGCGGTTCAGCACGTCGGCGAGCTTGATCGCATCCTCGAGCGCCAGCTTGGTGCCCGAGCCGATCGAGAAATGCGCGGTGTGCGCGGCGTCACCCAAGAGGATGACGTTGCCGGCGCTCCATCGCTGGCACTTAATACGGCGGAAATTGAGCCAGGCGGCCGAGCCGACGAGGTGCGTCGCATTCGACCGCAACGCGTGGCCGTCGAGATATTTGGCGAACAGCCGCTCGCACGCGGCGATGCTCTCGTCCTGCGACATCGTGTCGAAGCCGAAGTTGCGCCACGTGTCTTCGCCGCATTCGACGATGAAGGTCGAGCAGTCGGGCGCGAAGCGGTAGGCGTGCGCCCAGATCCAGCCGTGTGTCGTCTCCTCGAACGCGAAGGTGAAGGCGTCGAAGACTTTTTCCGTGCCGAGCCACACGAACTTGTTGGCGCGCACGTCGACGTCGACGCCGAAGCTTTGTGCCTGCGCGTCGCGAAAGCGCGAGTTTGCGCCGTCCGAGGCGATGACGAGGTCGTAGTCGCGCCATTGCGGGTCGGCGGGGTTGCACTCGGCGTCGAAATGCAGAGTGACGCCAAGCTCGCGCGCGCGGTCCTGTAGGATTTCGAGCAGGCGCTTGCGGCCGATGCCGATGAACCCGTGCCCGCCCGAGGTGATCGTCTCACCCCGGAAATGAACGTCGATGTCGTCCCAATGCGCGAACTCGTCCGCGATGATTGTCGCCGATTTCGGATCGTTGGCCGTGAGGTTCTCGACCGTCTGATCGGAGAAGACCACGCCCCAGCCGAAAGTCACGCCGGGCGCGTTGCGCTCGAACACCGCGATCTCGTGGGCCGGATCGCGCAGCTTCATCGAAATCGCGAAATAGAGCCCCGCCGGGCCGCCGCCGATGCACGCGATCTTCATGCGCGCGAATCGACGCCGCGGACGAAGGCGCCGACGACCGTGTTGAACGCGTCGGCGCGCTCGAGGTTGGTGAGGTGGCCGGCGCGCTCGATCAGCTCGTTTTGCGCGCCGGGGATCAGCCGCGCGAGCGACGACGAAAGGGCCGGCGGCGTGACCCTGTCTTCGGCGCCGCAGAGGACGAGTGTCGGCACGCGAATCGCCGCTGCGCGCTCGCGCTGGTCGGCGAGCCAGACCGCCTCGGCCCCAACGCGGTAAGCGGCGGGATCGATCGCCGCCATCGTCTCGACGACCTCGGCGCGGACGGCGGGGTCGGCGGGCTGGGCGAGCAGCACGTCGACGCGCGCCTCGGCCATCGGCCGCAACGAGCCGGTGTCGGCCGCCGCCAGCGAACGCTCGTAGATCGCCTGGCCCTCAGGATGGTCGGCGAAGCTGTCGGCGAGCACCAGCGAGACGCAGGAGTCGGGCGCGGCCGCGTTCATCGCGATCGCGATCACGCCGCCGAGCGACAGACCGCAGACGTGCGCGCGCTCGACGCCGAGCGCGCGCATCGCCGACAGGATCGCCGCCGCATAATCGTCGCGCATCGTGCCTTCGGGCGCCGGGTCGCTGTCGCCGTAGCCGGGATAATCGAAGGCGATCGCGCGCCGCTCGGACCCAAAGTGCGCGAGCTGCGGGCGCCACACCGACTTGTCCGACCCGACGCCGTGGAGGAAGACGATGGGCAGGCGCTCGCCGGCGCCGGCTTCCGCGAAGCCGATCGCAGATCCGGTGGGGGTTTGAAGCCGCGGCATCGCTGCATCTTGGCAGGGCGCCGCACCCCGCGCTAGCCTGACGATGATGACGCGCATGACGGTCAACGGCGAGGGAGTCCGCTATCGGCTCGATCCCGCGACGCCCCTGCTGTGGGCGTTGCGTGACGCGTCCAACCTCACGGGCACCAAATACGGCTGCGACAGCCGCGACTGCGGCGCGTGCACGGTGATCATCGACGGCCGCGCGGCGGCCAGCTGCGGCGTCACGATCGGCGAGCTCGACGGCGCCGACATCGTCACGATCGAGGGGCTGTCGTCCGACGGCTCGCACCCGGTGCAGCGGGCCTGGATCGCCGAGCAGGTAGCGATGTGCGGCTATTGCGAGCCGGGGTTCATCATGGCGATCGCGGCGCTGCTGAAGGCGAGCCCGAACCCGAGCGACGAGGAGGTCACCGCGCTTCCCAACATCTGCCGCTGCGGCGCCTACCCGCGCATCCGCAAGGCCATCGCGCGCGCCGCGCAAGCCGGGCGCACGGAGACGCCGAGCCCGCCGGAGATGAACAAACGGCTCCGAAACGGTTAAGCCACGGCTCATCGGAAAAGGCGCAGAACTCATCGCACAATGCGAAAGGTCACTGTCATGCGTAAAGTTCTGATTTCCCTTCTGCTCGCGAGCGCAGCGGCGACGCCGGCGCTGGCCGCGGATCAACCCGATCGCCGCTCGGATCGCGACGAAGCGCGCGCCGAGCGCCAGCAGGCCCGCGAGGACCGCCAGGAAACGCGCTCGGAACAGCGTCAGGAGCGCAGCGACGCACGCGTCGAGCGCCAGCAGAACCGCGTCGAGCGGCAAAGCGTCGCCCGACCGCAGGTCAATGGCGTGCGGCCCGATCGCCCGACGCCGCCTCAGGGCGTGGCCAACGTGCAGCGTGACACGAGCAATTATGTCGCGCCCGGCCCGCGCATTGTCCGGCCGAGCACGATCGAGCAGCGCCGCGATGCGCGGATCGACCGGCGCCAGGAGCGCATCGCCGATCGCCGCGACCGGACCGAGGAATTGCGCGAAAGCCGCGTGCGCACCCGCGCGCCGGTGGTGAGCAACGTTCCGCGTCCAGGCACGCAGCCGCCGCTGCGCACCGAGCACCGCCGCTCGCACTCGGACCATCACTGGAACGGCGACTGGCGGCACGATCACCGCTACGACTGGAGCAACTGGCGGCATCATCACCGCTCGCTGTTCCGCCTCGGCTTCTATTTCGATCCGTTCGGCTGGGGCTATCAGCGCTATTCGATCGGCTGGCGCATGTGGCCGAGCTACTACAGCAACCGCTACTGGCTGTCCGATCCGTGGCAGTACCGGCTGCCTTACGCGCCTGCGGGCTACCAGTGGATCCGCTATTATAATGACGCGGTGCTGGTCGACACCTGGACGGGCGAAGTCGTGGACGTGATCTACAACTTCTTCTGGTAGCAGGCGTCAAAACTGATCGAAGGGGCGTTGCGGCATTGCCCGCGGCGCCCCTTCCGCGTTAGGGGCCTAACACACCTTTTGCCCGGGGGTCCCGATGACCATGGTTTTGCGCGCAATTAGCCTGTCCGCCTCGCTTCTCGTCATCGGCGCCTGCGCCGCGACACCGCCGCCTCCGGCCGGTCCGCCTCCGCTGGCTGAAGCGCCCGCGCCCCCCGCACCCGTCGCGCCGCAAATCAGCGCGCATGACCGCCTGTTCGATCTGTTCAAGCAAAGCGACGAGGCGAGCCTCAGGCGCAACCCGCTCAACGCCATTTACCGCGGCGACCTCAGGTACGCGGACCATTTCGGCGACTATATCACAGACGCCTATTTCGACGCCGAGCGCGCGGCCGCCGAGCACGACCTTCAGGCGCTGCACGGGATCCCGCGCGGCGAGCTGAACGCGACCGACCAGCTCGCCTATGACGTGTTCCAGTTCCAGACGAAGGACGCGCTGCGCGGGCTTCAGCCGGACCTGCTCTCACTCACCGAGGTCCAGCCGATCAATCATTTCTTCGGCTTCCACACCGCTTATCCGACGTTCGCCAGCGGCAAGGG
>DASTID010000051.1:0-4249 GCA_035717905.1 Sphingomicrobium sp.
CGGGGCCGCCACCGCCTACGGCTTCCACGCCGGCTTCGCGGTCGCCGCGGGTCTGATGATGGTCGCGCTGGCGGTCTATCTGGCGGGCACCCGCTTCCTTCCGGAGCCCCGGCCTCGGCGCGCAAGTTCGGAGGTTCTGCCCGCGCTGACCGCCGAGGAGCGGCGAAGGACCTGGGCGCTGATCGGCCTGATCGCGCTCAGCATTCTCCCGAGCATCGCTTACCCGATGATCTGGAACATCGGCATCGTCTGGATCGACCAGCACGTGGATCTCGGAACGCCGCTCGGAACCGTGCCGGCGAGCTGGTTCAACTCGGTCGACAGCTTTTCGAGCATCGTCGCGGCGGCGCCGCTGATCGCCTTATGGGCATGGCAGGCGCGGCGGCGGCGCGAGCCCGGAAGCCTGGCGAAGATCGCGATCGGCTGCGCGATCATCGGGGCGTCCGCTCTGCTGCTGACCGCCGGTTGTCTCAGTCCGCAACCCAACGGCAAGGTCTCGGTGCTGTGGGCGCTCGCCGCTTATTTCGGGATGGGCGTCGGCTTCATGTGGTATTGGCCGATCACGCTCACTTTGGTGTCGCAAGGCGCGCCGGCCAAGGTCAATTCGACCCTGATGGGCGGCGCGTTCCTGTCGTTGTTCCTGGGGACCATCGCCATGGGCTGGGTTGGAAGCTTCTACGACCAGATGAGCAACGCCGCCTTCTGGACGCTCGACGCCGCGATCGGCTTAGCCGGCGCGCTGGTGGTCCTCGCGGTGCGCAAGCCGCTCGCCGCCATCATCGAGCCCGACGCTCATTCGCCGGGATGATAGTCCCGCTCGGCATGGCCCTTGAGCTGGTCGGGCCAGAAATAGACCTCGCGCAGCGCGCCTGACGCGTAGCGCTGCGCCTGGTCGTTGAAATGCGGCGACTTTGGATCGCCGCTTTCGCCGCCCTCGTGGATCGCCCGGGCGCGCACGCGCGGGCCGAACTCGACCACCGTGACGAACGTGTTGCCGTGGACCTGATACCAGCGCTTGCTGCCGTGCTGCGGTGCCGAGCGATAGCCGGCGAGCGAGCCGAAATTGCCGTCCGCATAAGGCACCGCGATGCTCGGCGCCGTATCGTCGAACGGCGGCCGGATCGCGCCCGAGAGGCGCTGGAAGCGGTTTATCTCGCCCCAGGGCATGTTCCAGCGGCCGAAATCCGCCTGGAGCCGCGCAACGGCCGCCTCGAGGCTGTCGAGCTTCTGCCCGGCCGTGGTGTCGCGCGCGAGGCGCATCATGCTGACGTTGCGCGGCTCGCCGGCGGGCGGAGCGAGCGCGTCGAACAGCTGATATCCGAAGGCCATTGCGATCGACTGGGCCGTCGACTGGGCGCTCCAGCGGTAATCCCACGGCCGAAGCACCGCGATCGGCGGGGCAAGGCGCGCGCGGCGCGGGTCGGCCGGCGGAAGCGCATCGTAGGCGGCGAGGAGCGCCGGAATCAGCTCGGCGAACGCCGGCTGCAAGCTGTCGAACGCCGCCGCCTGCAATCGCTCGAGCGTCCAGCCGCGGCTTCCGGTGAGCAACTTCTGGGCGTGCAGTCCGCGGAAATTCTCGCCCTCGTTGTCCATATACTTCGGGAAGTAGCGCGAATCGGGGCTGTAGGCGCCGGCGACGCGGTACGGCCAGGCGTTGGTGGTCTGCACCCAGCCGTTGGCCGGGTTGACGACGTTCGGAAGCTCGCTGACGCGGTGGACCGAGGCCCAATCGGTCTCGGGATCGCTGCCGTCGACGGGCTTGGTGTAATCGAAGCGGTCGTCCCGCCGCGGCGTGAACTGCGGGCGAAGATAAGCGATCTCGCCTTTATCGTCAGCAAAGATTGTGTCGTTCGAACTGTTCGCCTGCAATCGCGCAACCTGAAGGAACGACTGAAGGTCGGTCGCGCGGGTCCGCAAATAGCTCTGCTGCAGCGCCTCGACCGGGCGGTTCATCATTGCAAAGGCGATCCAGCGACCGTTCTCCGACTGGACGACCGGACCGTGATGCGTGAAATAGGTGGTGAAGCTGTGGCTCGCGAGCTTGCCCGCCGCCGTGCGGTAGCGAATCGTGACCGGCCGAACGCCGATCGGGCGGCAGGCGGAGCCGTAGCGATAGCAGCGCGCGCCGGCCTTGCCCTCGATCGTCTCGGCGAACTCGTCGACCCGGTCCGAGGTGGTGTCGGCGTGCATCCAGCCGGCGTGCGGGTTGAAGCCTTGGTAGATGAAGAACTGTCCCCAGGTGACGGCGCCGTAGGCGTCGAGGCCCTGGTCGCTGCTCATCTGCAGCTCGGAGCGGAAGAAGAAGCTGGTGTGCGGGTTGATCAGCAACAGCGCATGGCCGTCGCGGGTCAGCGCCGGTGCGATGGCGATGCCGTTGGAGCCCTGGCGTGCCACATCCTCCCCGGCATTTGCCGGGGAGGGGGACCGCACGAAGTGCGGTGGAGGGGCCTTCTTCAACTCTGAAAAGACCCCTCCGTCAGCGCTTCGCGCTGCCACCTCCCCTCGAAATCGAGGGGAGGGCGAATAAAAATCGCGCATCGCATCGAGCTTGATCCGCTCGATGTCGCCGCCGATGCTGCCCTCGGTGAAGCTCAGCGCCATCCACGGCTCGAACCGTTTCAGCACGCGCGGCTTCACCTCGGGGTGCGTCACGAGGAAGTGGTTGAGGCCGTCGGCCCAGGCGTTCATCAGCGCCTGCATGTTGGCCGGGCTCCTGGCGTAATAGGCCTTGAGCTCGGGCTCGCTGACGTAGAGCCGCGCGCGCAAATCGGCCCAGATCGCGGTCTCGCCGTCGGCCTCGGCGCTGCGGCCGAGCGCCGTCAGATAGTTGCGCTCGATGCGCGGGAAGTCGTCCTCGGCCTGGGCGTAGATCATGCCGAACACCGCGTCCGCGTCCGTCACGCCGTGGACATGCGCGATGCCCCAGTCGTCGCGGGTGATGGTCACGCGGCTCGCTTCCGCCTTCCATCGCGCGAGCTCCGGCGGAGAAGCGGCGGTGAGGAGGAACAGCAAAGCGGGAAGGACGAGTGCGCGCATTCTTATCTTGTACCCCTGCGAAGGCAGGGGTCCAGACCAGCGGGACCTTGATTTCACACGAAGGCACGAAGGACGCGAAGAACGCAAAGACGTCGCAGCGCTTCATCGTGACCTTCGTGCTCTTCGTGCCTTCGTGTGAACCCCGATTCTGGATTGCTTCGTCGCTGTGCTCCTCGCAATGACGGAACCGAGGGGAGATGTGCATGGCCGAACACCGGACACCGCTCCGCCGCGTCATTGCGGCGAGCCTGATCGGGACGACGATCGAGTGGTACGATTTCTTCCTCTACGGCTCGGCGGCCGCGCTCGTCTTCAACAAATTGTTCTTCCCCTCGTTCGACCCGCTGGTCGGCACCCTGCTCGCCTTCGCGACCTACGCCGTCGGCTTCGTCGCGCGGCCCTTGGGCGGGATCGTGTTCGGACATTACGGCGACCGCATCGGCCGCAAGAAATTGCTGATGTGGAGCCTCGTCATGATGGGGCTCGCGACGCTGCTGATTGGACTTCTGCCCGGCTACGCCAGCATCGGCGTGTGGGCACCGGTCGGGCTGATCGTGCTGCGCGTCGTGCAGGGGTTCGCGGTCGGCGGCGAATGGGGCGGCGCGGTGCTGATGGCCGCCGAATATGGGGACGCGAAGCGCCGCGGCTATTGGGCGAGCTGGCCGCAGGCCGGCGTGCCGCTCGGCAGCCTGCTGTCGGCCGGAATCCTCGCGCTGATGGCCGGCATGCAGAGCGAGGCGGACTTCATCGCCTGGGGCTGGCGCGTGCCGTTCCTCTTGTCGGCGGTGCTGGTCGTGGTCGGCTGGTACATCCGCAACCGCGTCGCCGAGAGCCCGATGTTCACGGCCGAGATCGAGGCCGCCGAGGCGCCGCCCAAGCTGCCGATCATGGACGTGGTGCGCGAGCGCCCGCGCGCGATCCTGCTCGGCGCGGGCCTGCGCGTCGGCGAGAATATCGGCTATTATATCCTGACCGTCTTCTCGCTGACCTTCCTGGTCGACGTCGCGAGCGAAAGCCGCAGCCTGGCACTCGACGCGTTGCTGATCGGCGCGGCGGTCCAGTTTGTCGCGATCCCACTGCTCGCCAGCCTGTCCGACCGGATAGGACGCCGCGCGGTCTATGCATTCGGTGCGTTCGGGCTCGGCATCTTCGGCTTCCTGTTCTTCCCGATGCTGGCGAGCGGCAACAACGCGCTGATCATCCTCGCGATCGT
>DASTID010000052.1:0-3768 GCA_035717905.1 Sphingomicrobium sp.
TCGAAATCGGCGGAAGGTGCCGAGAAGGAGCGCGACTCTCTCGCCGCGCGTCTCGCAAACCCGAACTTCGTCGAGCGGGCCAGGCCGGAGGCGGTGGAGAAGGCCCGCGCCGACCATGCCGAAAAGGCGGCTGAGGCCGAACGGCTCCGGGCCGCGTTGGAAAGGCTGGGGTGAAACGCCGTACCTCGTCATTGCGAGGAGCGAAGCGACGAAGCAATCCAGCGTTCGGAACCCACTCTGGATTGCTTCGCTACGCTCGCAGTGACGGATGAAATAGCAATCGCAGAAAAGGGGCCGGCCAAACGCCGCGACCTGACCTCCGGCCCGATCGCGCCGACTCTTCTCGCCTTCGCTCTGCCGACGCTCGGCTCGTCCGTCCTCCAGTCCCTGAACGGCTCGGTCAATGCCGTGTGGGTGGGGCGCTTCCTCGGCGAGGACGCGCTCGCCGCGACCACCAACGGCAACCTCGTCATGTTCCTTCTGCTGGCCTTCGTGTTCGGCTTCGGAATGGCCTCGACCATCCTCATCGGCCAGGCGTTCGGCCGCCGCGACCTCGACGGCGCGCGGCGGGTGATGGGCACCGGAGTGGGCACGTTCGTGGCGCTGGCGACGATCATGTCGATCGTCGGCTGGCTGCTCGCGCCGCAGCTGCTCCGGCTGCTTGCCACACCCGCGCCCGCCTTTCCGCTCGCGCTCGGCTATTTGCGGGTGATTTTCGTTGGAATGCCGCCGACGCTGATGCTGACAATGCTAATGATGGCGCTCCGCGGGAGCGGCGATTCGCTGACTCCCTTGTGGTTCATGGCGCTGGACGTCGCGCTCGACGTCGGGCTGAACCCCGTCCTGATCAACGGCTGGGGGCCGGTGCCGCAGCTCGGGATCCAGGGCTCTGCACTGGCGACGACCATCGCGGCCTACCTCAGCCTCGCGGCGATGCTCACCTACGCTTATGCCAGAGACCTGCCGCTGCGCCTTCGCGGCCGCGAGCTTTGCTATCTGTGGCCCGACCGCGGCCTGCTCCGAGTCATCTTCGGCAAGGGCTTTCCGATGGGGCTTCAGATGATCGTCATCAGCTCCTCGGCGCTGACCATGCTCGGGCTGGTCAATCAGGAAGGAGTCGAGGTCACCGCCGCTTATGGCGTGACCCAGCAGCTGTGGACCTATGTGCAGATGCCGGCGATGGCGCTCGGCGCCGCCGTGAGCGCGATGGCGGCGCAGAATATCGGCGCGGGAAACTGGGACCGGGTCAGCCAGGTCACCCGCTCGGGCGTGCTGTTCAACATCCTCCTGACGGGCGCGCTGATCGTCCTCCTCACCATTCTCGACAAGCCGGCGCTCGGCTTGTTCCTCGGTTACGACAGCGCGGCGCTGCCCATCGCGCGGCATATCCAGCTGATCGCCACCTGGGGCTTCCTGTTCTTCGGGGTCAGCCTGGTGCTGTTCGGGACCGTGCGCGCCAACGGCCAGGTGGTGTGGCCGCTTATCATCCTGTTCATCTCCATGTACCCGGTCCGGCTCGGCTTCGCCTTTGGCACCTACGACTGGCTCGGCCGCGATGCGCTGTGGCTGAGCTTCCCGGTGGGAATGGTCGCGACCAGCCTGATGGCCGCCGCGCTTTATCTCCAGGGCGGCTGGCGGAAGATTCGCATGGCGCCGGCGGACTGCCCCGACGACATGGAATGCCGCGAGCAGGCCGAGGCGGTACGCGAGCCCGGCGGGGCGCTCAGTCCGGCGGGCTAGGGCGGGGCGCCGCGACCCGGATCGCGTCGGGAATCGCGCTCGCCTCGAACGGGGTCTCCGGACCGAGCTCGCCGTCGATGGAAACGCGCATTCTGGGCTTGGTCGCGATGTTGAGGTGCCGCCCGCGAAATTCGCGTAGGCTCTCTTTTCGCGACCGCGCCTTGATCGCGCTTGCGATATAGCTCCAGCCGAGCCTGACCAGGCTTCGCCCCTCGACTGCCTGGACGACGATCTGGCCGCTTTCCAGGTCCGCGCTTTCGATCAGCTCGAGCCCGCCGTGGAAGCGGCCGTTGGCGATCCGAGCCTCGGTCGCCCACAGCCGGTGCTTGCACTTGCCGTCGTCGACGGTCAGCCGGAACGCCTTGAAGCTGGCCGCCGACCAGCCGGCCCAGACCAGATAGCCGGCTCGCCCCAGAAGCCGCTTCAACCCTTTCGGCACGGTCTCGGCGACCACCGGCGCGAGGCCGAGCGCCGCATTGTTGAGGAAATAGTCGCCGTCGATGCAGCCGAGATCGATGGGGCGAGCGATCCCGTTGGCGATGACATCGACAGCGCCGTCGAGATCGAGCGGAAGGCCGAGCGTCCGGGCGAAGCTGTTGGCGGTGCCGAGCGGAAGCACGGCGAAGACCACGTCGCGGTTCAGAAAATGGTCGACGCATTCCGAAAGCGTCCCGTCGCCGCCGCCGACGATGACCATCGGCGACCGGTCGACCGCCGACGAAATCTCGCCCGCGAGCGTGTCGGGCTCCGTCACCGAGCGCGCGTCGATCAGCCGAACGCCCGCTTCTACGAGCTTGTCGCGCGCCTGCCCGAACGACTCCGCGCCCTTGCGGCTGGCGGCGTTGACGATGAGGATCGCTTCGCGCGGCAGTGGGTCAAGATCCGTCACCCTCGCCTAAGCGGGGGTCCGGCATCCTTGTTCCGTAATTCGGATTGAGGCGGGATTCCCGCTTTTGCGGGAATGACGATAGAGGGGCGGCCATGGCTGCTTCCTATCCTGCCTTGCGAATGCGCCGCGGCCGGTCCGCGCCCTGGATGCGCGCGATGCTTGCCGAGCACCGGCTCCATCCGAGCGATCTCATTTGGCCGCTGTTCGTTTGCGACGGGCAAGGCTGCGAGGAGCCGATCGCGGCGCTACCGGGAGTCAGCCGTTGGTCGGTGGACCGCCTCGCTTCCAGGGCGCGCGAAGCCGCGGGTCTCGGAATCCCCTGCATCGCTCTGTTCCCCAACACGCCGAACGCGCTTCGGACCGGCGACGCGCGCGAGGCGCTCAACCCGGACAACATCATCTGCCGGGCAATCAAGGCGATCAAGGACGCTGTCCCCGAAATCGGAGTTCTGACCGACGTCGCGCTCGATCCCTATACGAGCCACGGCCACGACGGCCTGGTCGACGATCACGGCTGCGTCATCAACGACGACACGGTGAAAATCCTCGTCGAGCAGGCGCTGGTCCAGTGCGGCGCCGGCTCCGACATCGTCGCTCCGTCGGACATGATGGACGGGCGGGTCGGGGCGATCCGGACGGCGCTCGAGGAGGCAGGTCACTGCAACACGGCAATCATGGCCTATGCCGCCAAATATGCATCGGCCTTCTACGGTCCGTTCCGCGAAGCCGTCGGCAGCCAGGGTCGCCTGAGGGGCGACAAGCGCGGCTACCAGATGGACCCGGCGAACGCCGAGGAGGCTCTTCGCGAGGTCGCGCTCGACATCGCCGAGGGGGCCGACATGGTGATGGTGAAGCCCGGCCTTCCCTATCTCGACATCGTCCGGCGCGTTCGCGAGCGGTTCGAGGTGCCGACCTTCGCCTACCAGGTGAGCGGCGAATATGCGATGATCGAGCATGCCGCCGCGGCAGGGGCGGGCGATCGCGATGCGCTGATTATAGAGACGTTGCTTGCCTTCAAGCGCGCTGGCGCGAGCGGCGTTCTGACCTACCACGCGCTCGACGCGGCGAAGCTGATCGGCGACTAGCTCGCCAGCCGTGTCTGGAGGCGGCTGATTGTCGCCGCTTCCGACGAATCGATT
>DASTID010000053.1:0-7910 GCA_035717905.1 Sphingomicrobium sp.
GGGTCGGCGAGCGCCGAGAAAGCACGATCGAGACGCGGCGAATCGTTAAGCATATGATTAGGTATCGCGCTCGCCGGCCGCCGTCAAGACACTTAAGTGCTCGCTTAACTTTACTCTTCGCCGCGCGCTCCCTATCGGCCCGCCATGACGGTCCAGCCCGCGGATTCCATCCTCATCGTCGACTTCGGCAGTCAGGTCACGCAGCTGATCGCGCGGCGCGTGCGCGAGGCCGGGGTCTATTGCGAGATCGCGCCGTTCAACGCCGCCGAAGAGGCGTTCGAGCGGCTCCAGCCGAGAGGGGTGATCTTCTCCGGCGGTCCGGCGTCGGTGATGTGGGAAGACAGCCCGCGCGCGCCGCAGGCGGTGTTCGACAGCGGCGTGCCGCTGCTCGGCATCTGCTACGGCCAGCAGACCCTGCACCAGCAATTGGGCGGCAAGGTCGTCAGCTCCGACCAGAAGGAGTTCGGCCGCGCGTTCATCGAGATCGTCGCGCCCTCGGCGCTGTTCGACGGGCTGTGGCGCGTCGGCGAGACGCACCAGGTGTGGATGAGCCACGGCGACCGGGTCGAGACGCTCGCGCCCGGCTTCGAGGTTGTTGCCAGCTCCGAAGGCGCACCGTTCGCGATCGCCACCGACGAGGACGCGCACCGCTATTCGCTGATGTTCCACCCCGAAGTCGTGCACACGCCCGATGGCGGGAAGCTGCTCGCCAATTTCGCGCGGCACATCTGCGGCTGTACCGGCGACTGGACGATGGCGAGCTTCCGCGACGCGAAAATCGCCGAAATCCGCGAGCAGGTTGGGGACGGCAAGGTCATTTGCGGCCTGTCGGGCGGAGTCGACAGCGCTGTCGCCGCGGTGCTGATCCACGAGGCGATCGGCGAGCAGCTGACCTGCGTGTTCGTTGATCACGGGCTGATGCGGATGGGCGAAGCCGAGCAGGTCGTCTCGCTGTTCCGCGGCCACTACAACATCCCGTTGGTCCACGTGGACGCGAGCGAGCTGTTCCTTTCGGGGCTGGCCGGCGTCAGCGATCCGGAAGCCAAGCGCAAGTTCATCGGCAAGACCTTCATCGACGTGTTCGAGGAGGAGGCGAAAAAGGCCGGCGGCGCCGATTTCCTCGCCCAGGGCACGCTCTATCCCGACGTGATCGAGAGCGTCAGCTTCACCGGCGGGCCGAGCGTGACGATCAAGAGCCACCACAATGTCGGCGGCCTGCCCGAGCGGATGAACATGAAGCTGGTCGAACCCTTGCGCGAATTGTTCAAGGACGAGGTGCGCGAGCTCGGGCGCGAACTCGGCTTGCCCGAGGCGTTCGTCGGGCGCCATCCGTTCCCCGGCCCCGGGCTCGCGATCCGCATCCCCGGCGAGGTGACGCAGGACAAGTGCGACATCCTGCGCAAGGCCGACGCCATCTACCTCGAGGAAATCCGCAACGCCGGCCTGTACGACGCGATCTGGCAGGCATTCGCGGTGCTTCTGCCGGTGCGCACGGTCGGCGTGATGGGCGACTATCGCACCTACGATTCCGTCTGTGCATTGCGCGCGGTGACCAGCGTCGACGGCATGACCGCCGACATCTATCCGTTCGACGCCGCCTTCCTCAGCCGCGCCGCGACCCGCATCGTCAACGAGGTGTCGGGCATCAACCGCGTGGTCTACGATTATACGTCGAAGCCGCCCGGGACGATCGAGTGGGAGTGAACGGCATCGTCTAGGATGCGCTGGGGGGCGGTCATGGAAATGTTCAACTATGTGATGGTCCTGGCCTCGGTGATTATCGGGCTCGGCATCACGCACCTGCTCCAGGGCGTCAGCGCCATTGTCCAGCATCCGCGCCGCGAGAAGATTTACTGGATTCACCTGCTGTGGGTCGCGGCCACGTTCCTTCGGGCGATCTTCTGGTGGTGGTTCGAGTTTCGGCTGTCGAAGACCGCCGAATGGACCTTCACCCTCTATATCTTCGTGCTCGCCTACGCCGTCCTGATCTACCTTTGGTGCTCCTTGCTCTTCCCGCGCGACCTCGCGGGCTATGACGGTTTCAAGGCTTATTTCTATTCGCGGCGGCGCTGGTTCTTCGGACTTGGCCTTGCCGGCCAGGCAATCGACGTCGTCGACACGTTGCTGAAGGGGCTCGACCATTTCCGGTCGCTCGGCCCGTCCTACCCGATCGCGATGGCCAGCCTGTCGTTGCTGTTCCTGATCGCCATGCGCACGCGAAGCGAGCGATTCCACGGCGCTTTCGCAATCGTCTCGGTGCTGTACCTGATTGCCTATCCGTGGGTCGTCTTCGACACGCTCGCCTGAGGAGGTCCGACATGCACCGCTCGCGCATCAACGGCATATTGATCGACTGCAACGTCGAGGACATCGACGCGGCGGCGCGCTTCTGGGCGGAAGCGCTGGGCCGGCCGGTCGACCCCGATCATCCGGGGACGCGCGGCAATTATGTCATGCTGGAGAACCGGGCCGGCGAGATCAGCGTTCAGATCCAGCGGGTCGACCACGAGAGCCGGGTCCACCTCGACATCGAGACCGACGACATTCCGGCCGAGGTCGCGCGGCTAGAGAAGCTCGGCGCGACCGTCGCTACGCGGATGGAACGCTGGGTCGTGATGCGAGCGCCCTCCGGCCAACGTTTCTGCGTCGTCCGCGTCCAGCGTGACGGCTTCGAGGACGATGCGAACGACTGGCGCGAATAAAACTCAACCGAATGGTTGACAATTCGCGCGACACGAGCGATATCATACCATATGGTTGAACAACGACTCGACTCGACCTTCCAGGCGCTGGCCGACCCGACCCGGCGCGGGATGCTCGCCAGCCTCGCGCTCGGCGAGAAGACCATCGGCGAACTCGCCGAGCCTTACCGGATGACCTTCGCCGGCGCGTCGAAGCATGTGAAAGTGCTCGAAAGCGCCGGTCTTCTCGCCCGTCGCAAGGAAGGGCGGAAGCAGATCTGCAGCCTCCGCGCCGAGCCCCTCGCCGAGGCCGAGCAATGGCTCCGCCAGTGGGAAGAATTCTGGAACATCCGCCTCGACCGCCTCCAGGCGCTGGTCGAGGCCGACACGAACAAGCAGGAGACGAACAATGGCTGACGTCGCGCAACAGGATTTTTCGATCGAGCGAACGGCGCCCGACACCATCCGCATGGAGCGCATGCTCGATGCGCCGGCCGACACGGTTTGGCGCTATCTCGTCGACGGCGAGCTTCGCGCGCAATGGTTCGCCGGCGGGAGCGACGCCCGCCCCGACGGCGATCTCGACCTGCTGTTCGACCACGACCGGCTTTCCGCCGACGACGTCCCTTGTCCGGAGGAATATGCCAAGCACAAGGGCCACGCGAGCCACGAGAAGGTCGTGCGCTTCGAGCCCAAGCGCGTGCTCGCGTTCACCTTCGGCGAAGGGAAGAACGGCGTGGCCACGTTCGAGCTGTTCCCCCAGGGCGACGACCGCACGCGGCTGGTGCTGACCCACAGTGGCATCACTAGCCCCACCGGCGATCTCGATTTCGGCAGCGGCTGGAGTTCGCACCTGGCGGTGCTCCAGGCCAAGCTGGCCGGCGGCTCGGTGCGCAATTTCTGGGCGTTGCACGAGCAGTCGCGCGCCGCCGTCCGCGAAGCGCTCGGCTAGGAGGCAGGCATGACGGCACATCGCACCGCCAGCCGCGAGGAATGGCTCGGCGAGCGGCTCGCGCTGCTCGACGCCGAAAAGGCGCATACGCGGGCGGGCGACGAGCTCTCGCGGCAGAGGCAGGCGCTGCCGTGGGTCCGGGTCGAGAAGGATTATCGCTTCGATACCGACACGGGCGAAGCGAGCCTCGCCGACCTGTTCCGCGGCCGCTCGCAGCTGCTCGTCTATCACTTCATGTTCGGGCCCGATTACGAAGCCGGCTGCCCGTCCTGCTCGGCGATCGCCGACGGCTTCAACGGAATCTGGGTGCACCTCGCCAATCACGACGTGATGCTGTGGGCGGTATCGCGCGCGCCGCTCGCCAAGCTCGACGCGTTCAAGCGCCGGATGGAGTGGAGCTTTCCGTGGGCGTCGTCGGACGACAACGGCTTCAATTCCGACTTCCATGTCTATGCGACCGCGGACCAGCAGCGGACCGGCGACTATGAGTATAATTTCCGCCCCGGCTCGCCGACCACGGGCGAGCCGCCCGCCGGGGCATCGAAGAGCGCGGCGCAGGCCTGCACCGATTTTTCCGCCTACGTCCGCGAGAAGCCGGGGATGAGCGCCTTCGTGCTCGACGACGGCGTGGTCTACCACAGCTATTCGGCGTTCGCGCGCGGGCTCGACGGGCTGTGGGGCGCGTATCAATGGCTCGACCGCGCGCCCAGGGGCCGCAACGAGCCGACTTACTGGTGGCGGCACCACGACCGCTACGGCGGTTAACCGCTAACCCGCCGTTTACCGATGGATTGACTTGGCCGCCGCGGTTGGCTGTTCAACGGCAATGACGATCCGAGGCTTTGCAATCGCCGTTTCCGCGCTCGCGCTCGCCGGCTGCTCGATGATTCCGCAGCCAGGCCCACGCACGCCCGTCGCGGCGGCCCCGCGCCCGGCGCAGGAGCTGCCCTACCGCTGGACCCAGGGCGCCGCGCCGCAGGCCCACAAGGACATGGTCGCCACCTTCCACCGCGTCGGGCTGAAGCCGGGCCAGTATCTCTGGGCGAGCGCGATCCCGAGCGAGGGCGACACGCGCATCGTCATCGATCGGCTGACCCAGATGGCCTATGTCTATCGCGGCGATGCGCTGGTCGGCGCGGCCACCGTGTCGACCGCCAGCACAGGGCGAATCACGCCGCTCGGCTTCTGGTCAGTGCTCGAAAAGCGGCGGTTCTACCGTTCGAAGAAATACGACAATGCGCCGATGCCGTTCATGCAGCGTATCGACGAATACGGAATCGCGATGCACGGCGGCAACAACCCCGGCTATCCGGCGAGCCACGGCTGCATCCGCCTGCCGATGAAGTTCGCCGAGAAGCTCTACGGGCTGACCAAGGTCGGCTCGAAGGTCGTGATCGAAGGCTAAGCCGCCGCCCCGGTCCTATCGCTCTGCCCTCTTCCGCGAGCGGGTGAGTGCAGGGGTGACGGTCGCTATCTCCGCCCGCGCGCTTTGTTTTCGTCGGTTTCTCCGGCACCGAGAATCAGCTCGCTCTGGTCGCCCGCGATCGTTCCGGTCTGCCCGCCGCGGCTCCCTTGGCGATTGCGCCGCCAGCTGTCGAAATCCTGGTGGAACTGCTGCTCGCGCTCGCGGCAATAATCGCCATAGTCGCGGTCGAGCTCGGCCATCTGCCGATCGCGCCAGCTGCGGTAATGGTCGTCCTGATCGCTCGAGAAGCGCCGCGGCGAGCGGCCATAGTCGAAGCCGCGCGGCTCGCGCCCGCCGAACCATTCGTCGGCGTCCGACCGGGGTCGGCGGTCCTCGCCATAGCGGTTGCGGAAACTCTCCTCGCCGCGTTCCTCGAACATGAAGCGCCGGTCGCGGCCCTCGTCGCGGTCGGGATCGATCTCGCCGTGCGCGCCATAGCCGTCGCCGAGATATCCGTGCTGTGCCATTGATCGGTCTCCTCCATTGGTCCGGATAGGCTCGCGTCTAAAACGAACGGCGCGATGATCCGGATGCGTGCGGCGGTCGCGCGAAACGGCGGTTCTGTCGCACGGCGCTTTTGACCTTGCCGGCGGGGCTGCGTACCGGCCGGCGCATGCTTCCCCTGAACGACGCCAGGTCCGCGGCCGAATCGCTCGTCGAGCGCGCGATTGCCGCCGGAGCCACCGCCGCCGACGCGCTCTACGTCGGCGAGCGGTCGAGCAGCGTCGAGGTGCGGCTGGGCGAGCTGGAAAGCGTCGGCCGCTCCGAAGGCGAGGAGATCGGGCTGCGCGTCTTCGACGGCCAACGGTCCGCCACGGTGGCGACGTCCGACCTGTCGATCGAGGCGCTGGCGACGCTGGTCGAGCGGGGAATCGCCATGGCGCGCGAGGCGCCCGAGGACCCCTTTGCCGGCCTGGCCCCGGCCGAAATGCTCCAGCATGGCGACCCGCCGTGGCTCGATACGTGCGATCCGCGCGAGCCCAACCCGGCCGAGCTTCGCGCGCGGGCGCTCGACGCCGAAACCGCCGCGCTCGGCGTCGCGGGAGTGACCAATTCGAGCGGTGCAAGCGCGAGCGCCTCGGGCTTGACCGTCGCGCTGGCGACTTCGGGAGGGTTCGCGGGCGCCTATGCGACGACCAGCCACGGCTGTTCGGCAGCGGTCGTCGCCGGCGAGGGGGCGACGATGCAGCGCGATCACGCGTGGCACAGCGCGCGCCATCTCGAGGATCTCGAAGCCGCGGCCGACCTCGGTCGCCGCGCCGGCGAGCGCGCGGTCGCGCGCGTCAACCCGTCGCGGCCGAAGCCCGGCGTCTATCCCGTGCTGTTCGACCCGCGCGTCTCGTCATCTTTGCTCGGCCATCTCTCCGGCGCGATCACCGGCGCGTCGGTCGCGCGTAAGACGAGTTTCCTCAGGGACAAGCTCGGCGCGACGGTTTTCGCGCCCGGTATTTCGATCGTCGACGATCCGCTGCGGCCGCGCGGGCTGCGCTCGCGCCCGTTCGACGGCGAGGGCGTCCGAGTGGTCCGCCGCGAGCTGGTTGCCAATGGCGTGTTGACGAGCTGGATCGCCGACAGCGCCTCGGCCCGGCAACTTGGCATCGCCCCCACCGGCCATGCCGCGCGCGGCGCCGGCGGAGCGCCCGGCGCGAGCCCGAGCAACCTCTACATGGCGCCGGGAGCGCGGACCCGCGACCAGGTGCTCGCCGCCTTCCCCGAGGCGCTGCTGGTCGTCGAGCTGATCGGTCAGGGCGTGAACCCGGTGACGGGCGACTACAGCCGCGGCGCCGTCGGCTTCATGGTCCGCGGCGGCGCGATTGCCGAGCCGGTCGCGGAAATCACCATCGCGTCGAACCTGATCGACATGTTCGCGACCCTCGAACCGGCGAGCGACCTGGAGTTCCGCCGCGGCATCGACGCGCCGACCATCCTGGTGCCGGCTATGACGGTCGCTTCGGCCTAAGCCGCTTCCGCGGGCGGGAGAGGGGCCAGGCCGAGCCGCGCGATCTCGATCTTGGGGCAGCGGTCCATCACGACCTTGAGCCCGGCCGCTTCGGCGCGCGCCGCGGCCTCCTCGTTGATTACGCCGAGCTGCATCCACACCGCTTTCGCCCCGACGAAAATCGCCTGGTCGACCGCGTCGCCCGCCATCTCGGGCCGGCGGAAGATGTCGACGATGTCGATCGGCACGCCGATTTGCGCGAGCTCGCGCCAGACAAACTCGCCGAGCACATGCTCGCCGGTGATCTGCGGATTGACCGGAACCACCCGATAGCCGTGGTCCTGGAGGAAGCGCATCACCCCGTAGGACGGGCGATCCGGGCGGTCCGACGCGCCGACCATCGCGATCGTGCGCGCGCTGGCCAGCAGCTCGGATATTTCGTCGTCGCGGGTCAGCGGCATCGCGCGCTCCTCTTCACGGGCTCAATGCGCGACCGCCTCCAACAGTTTCGCGGCGATGGCGGCGAACGCCTCGGCCTCGGGCCCGTCCGACGCGGCCGGCGGATTGCCGGCATCGGACTGCTCGCGGATCGTCACGGACAGCGGCAGCCGTCCGAGGAACGGCACGCCCATCTCCGCAGCCGCGGCCTCGGCGCCGCCGGTCCCGAACGGATGCGATGCCGCGCCGCAATGCGGGCAGACATAGGTCGCCATGTTCTCGATGATGCCGAGCACCGGCACGCTCATCTTGTTGAACAGGTCGACCGCGCGGCGCGCGTCGATCAGCGACAGGTCCTGCGGGGTCGACACGATCACCGCGCCGGCCGGGCGCGACTTCTGGATCAGCGACAGTTGCACGTCCCCCGTCCCCGGC
>DASTID010000054.1:0-5539 GCA_035717905.1 Sphingomicrobium sp.
GTCGGTCAGGCGGCCGTCATCGAGCACCTGGAGAAGCACGTTGAACACGTCGCCGTGCGCCTTCTCGACCTCGTCGAACAGCACGACCTGGTACGGTCGCCGGCGCACCGCTTCGGTGAGCACGCCGCCTTCCTCGTAACCTACATAGCCCGGCGGCGCGCCGATTAGCCGCGCGACGGCATGCTTCTCCATGAACTCGCTCATGTCGATCCGGACCATCGCGTGCGCATCGTCGAACAGGAACTCGGCGAGCGCCTTGGTCAGCTCGGTCTTGCCGACGCCGGTGGGGCCCAGGAACAGGAACGAGCCCAGGGGCCTGTTGGGGTCCTGCAGGCCGGCGCGGGCACGCCGCACGGCGGCCGAGACCGCCTTCACCGCATCTTCCTGGCCGATCACGCGGGCGCCGATCGTCGCTTCCATCTGGAGCAATTTCTCGCGCTCCCCCTCCATCATCCGCTCGACCGGAACGCCGGTCCAGCGGCTGACCACGGCGGCGATGTCGTCGGCGGTCACTTCCTCACGCAGCATCGCCCCGGCCGACGCTTCCTGCGCGTCGGCGAGCTGCTTCTCGAGGCCCGGGATGCGCCCGTATTGCAGCTCGCCGGCCCTGGCGAGGTCGCCGCCGCGCTGCGCCTGCTCGAGCTCGATCCGGGCGGCGTCGAGCTGCTCCTTGATCCTGGCCTCGCCGGCGATCTTGTCTTTCTCGGCCTGCCAGCGCTGGGTCAGCTCGGCCGACTGCTGCTCGAGGTTGGCGAGCTCCTCCTCGAGCCTCGCGAGCCGGTCCTTCGATGCCTTGTCCTGCTCTTTCTTCAGCGCCTCGCGCTCGATCTTGAGCTGGATGATTCGCCGGTCCAGATTCTCGATCTCCTCGGGCTTGGATTCGACCTCCATGCGGATGCGGCTCGCGGCCTCGTCCATCAGGTCGATCGCCTTGTCGGGCAGGAAGCGGTCGGAGATGTAGCGGTTGCTAAGCGTCGCCGCGGCGACGATCGCGGCGTCGGTGATCCGAACGCCGTGGTGCAGCTCGTACTTTTCCTTGAGGCCGCGCAGGATCGAGATGGTGTCGGGCACCGTGGGCTCGCCAACAAACACCGGCTGGAAGCGCCGCTCGAGCGCCGCGTCCTTCTCGACATATTTGCGATATTCGTCGAGCGTGGTGGCGCCGATGCAGTGCAGCTCGCCGCGGGCAAGCGCGGGCTTGAGCAAATTGCCGGCGTCCATCGCGCCCTCGGCCTTTCCCGCGCCGACGAGCGTGTGCATCTCGTCGATGAACAGGATGATGTCGCCTTCCGCCTGGCGCACCTCGTCGAGCACGCCTTTCAGCCGTTCCTCGAACTCGCCGCGATATTTGGCGCCGGCGATCAGCGCGCCCATGTCGAGCGCGAGCAGGCGCTTGTCCTTGATCCCGTCGGGCACGTCGCCGTTGGTGATCCTGAGCGCCAGCCCCTCGACGATCGCGGTCTTGCCGACGCCCGGCTCGCCGATCAGCACCGGGTTATTCTTGGTCCGCCGCGCGAGCACCTGGACGGTGCGTCGGATTTCCTCGTCGCGGCCGATGACCGGGTCGAGCTTGCCGTCGCGCGCCGCCTCGGTGAGGTCGCGCGTGTAGCGCTTGAGCGCGTCGTAGCGGTCCTCTGACGACTGGGTGTCGGCGGTGCGACCGCCGCGCAGCTGGTCGATCGCGGCGTTGAGCTTTTGCGCAGTCACGCCGGCCTTGCCGAGCGCGTTGCCGACATCGGTGCCCTTGGCCAGCGCCATCGCCAGCAAAATGCGCTCGACCGTCACATATTGGTCGCCGGACTTGTTCGCGACTTCGCCGGCCTGGTCGAGGATGCGGATCGTGTCGCCGTCGAGCGCCGGCGCCTGGGTTGCCCCGCTGCCGGTCACCGCCGGGACCTTGGCGACCAGGGCGTCGGCCTCGCGCCGCGCCGCCTGCAGATCGCCGCCCGCCGCCTGGATCAGGCCGGCCGCCATGCCCTGCTCGTCGTCGAGCAGCGCCTTGAGCAAATGCGCCGGCGCAATCCGCTGGTGATGCTCCCGAACGGCGATGGTTTGCGCGGCCTGGAGGAACCCGCGCGCGCGATCGGTGAGCTTTTCGAAATCCATATCGTCCTAACCCCTCTTCGGAGCCGATATGGTGTTGCGCTATGGCAACACAAGCCTAGTGCGGATGTCCTCGCTCAGGGCTGTGCACCGGGGCGGCCACCGGCTGCGCGACGGCTGGCGGCGCAGTTACGGCGGGCGGCGCCGGCGGCAGCGGCTGCCCGACCGAGGCGATGTCTTCGGGACGGACGATCGGCGGGCAAGCGGCGGCCACCGCCGGGTCCATGTTCCACCGCCGGAACTTGGTCGAATCGACGTGAAAGCGCAGGTAGGCGTAGAAGCCGAGGCCAGCGTTGTAGAGCGCGCCATGCTGCGAATGCACGCCACACAAGGTGCGCATCAGCGCCTCGCGCGTGGTTGGCCGCAGCGGCACCATGTCGATCGCGGAATCGAGCTTGTGCGCGCTTTCGGGGGCGCCGCCGGCGCATTTGTTGAGCACCGGGTTGCGATAGACCGATACCGCTTCGACCGGCCCGATCGCCGGGATCACATAATCGCGCACATAGCGCAGCGTCTGCACCATGTGCGGCCATTCGGACGCCGGCGGAATCTCGAACGGTTGCTGGCCGCACTCGGACCAGGACGTCGCGGTGCGCAGCAGCTGCCAGGTGGGAAGAATGCCGCCGACCTGGCTGGCGACGAGATAATCGTTGAACGTCTTGACCTGTGCCGCCCGCCATGGCGCGGCGAGATACCAGGAGCGATAGCCGGGCTCGTCCTGGCCGGCGCTGATGTACGGCGCGGCGGGGTTCCAAGCTGCCGCTGGAGGGGGCGGGGGAACCTGCGCCGGAGCCTGCGCGGCGGCGAGCAGCAATGCGGAAGCAGCGAGCATGGTCCCAGCATAGTCGCGCGCCGCAGCTTGAAAAGCGCTGAACGCGGCGCGACATCGCATCAATGACTCAGCCCATCGAGGTCGATCTCCCGCACAACCTTGGGCGTGACGAGGCGCGGCGCCGGATCGCCAACAACGTCCACAAGCTCGAGCAGCACATCCCCGGCGGCGCCCAAGTGCAGTCGGGCTGGACTGGCGACCAGCTCAACCTCGACGTCGCCGCGATGGGCCAGTCGGTCACCGCGACCATCGACGTCCAGGAAACCAGGGTCCGCCTCAAGGTCCTGCTCCCGCCGATGCTCGGGATGTTCGCCGGAATGATCCAGGCCGCGCTCCAGAAGAAGGGCGATATCCTCCTCGAGGATCACAGCAGGTAAATTCCTCCCTGCGAGCGCAGCTCGTGGGGAGGGGAACCATGCAGCGAAGACCGCATGGTGGAGGGGTCGTGCGCCGACGTCATTTACCCCTCCACCCCCGAGCTGCCGCTCGGCGGTTCCCCTCTCTATCGCTCCGCGATAGGGAGGATTGATGCGACACTTCGCCATAGTCGGGTCGGGGCCCGCAGGCTTCTACACCGCCGAGGCGCTCGAGAAGGCCTATGGCGCGGCCGCGCGGATCGACATCCTCGACCGTTATGCGGTGCCCTACGGGTTGATCCGCTTCGGCGTCGCGCCCGACCACCAGTCATTGAAGGCGGTCAGCAAGCGCTACGACAAGGTGGCGGAAAGCGCCGGGGTCGATTTCATCGGCAATGTTTGCGCGGGCCGCGACGTCTCGGTCGCCGAGCTGCTCGAACTGTACGACGCGGTGATCCTCGCGATCGGCGCGCCGCACGACCGTAAGCTCGGCATCCCCGGCGAAGAGTTGCCCGGCGTCATCGGCTCGGCCGAGTTCGTCGGCTGGTACAACGGCCATCCCGAGTTTGCCGACCTGTCACCGCCGCTCGGCGGCAGCCACGCCGCCGTGATCGGCAACGGCAATGTCGCGCTCGACTGCGCGCGGATCCTGTCCAAGACGCGCAATGAGTTCGAGGGATCGGACATCGTCGGCCACGCGCTCGACGCGCTCGACGCGTCGCCGATCGCAACGGTCACGATCCTCGGCCGGCGCGGCCCGCACCAGATCGCGATGACTCCCAAGGAGCTCGGCGAGCTCGGTCATCTCGACGCCTCCTCGCCGATCGTCGACGCGGCCGATTTTCCGCCGCTGGAAGCCGACGACACGCTCGAACCGGGGCAACGCAAGTCGGTCACGATCCTGCGCGAGTTCGCGGCGACCCCGCCCGATCCCACGAAGCCCAGCCGCATGGTGTTTGATTTCTTCGCCCGGCCGGTCCGGATCGAGGGCGAGGGCAAGGCCGAGCGGGTGATCGTCGAGCGCACAGAGCTCGACGAGAAGGGCGGGGCGCGCGGCACGGGCGAGACCTACGAGGTCCCGGCTTCGCTGGTGATCAGCGCGATCGGCTATTCGACGCCGCCGATCGCGGGCGTCGCTTACGACGAGCGGGGCGGCAAGTTCCTCAACCAGCAGGGGAAGATCGCCGACCGGCTATATGCGGTCGGCTGGGCGCGCCGCGGCCCGACCGGCACGATCGGCACCAACCGCCCCGACGGCTACGAGGTCGCCGACCAGATCGCGGCGGCGATGCCGGCCGGAAGCTCCGCCGACAAGCCGGGCGCAAAAGGCCTGAAACAATTGCTCGAAACCCGCGGCGTCATGCCCACCGACTATGACGATTGGCGCCGGATCGAGCAGACCGAGGTCGCCAACGCCCGCCCTGGAAGCCCGCGCGAGAAGTTCGTCCGCGTCGAGGAGTGGCTGGCGGCGCTGGGGCGATAGCTCGTCACGGCAAATCAGCCGCTCCGAACGTCCCCCGGACGTTCGGCATGCGGATCGCGCCCTTTGCCCTGTCCACAGGACAAAGCGAGATGGGCGATGGTCGGGGAGAGAGGATTCGAACCTCCGGCCCCTGCCTCCCGAAGACAGTGCTCTACCAGGCTGAGCTACTCCCCGACCGGAACCCGCTTGAAGTGCGACGAGGTCGCGGCGGGAGCCAAGGCCGCGGCTAGATAGAGGCGGGCCCTAAAGAGCGCAAGCGCTGGTATCGCTAGGGTCGAGAACCCCTTGGTCGATGTCCGCGACTTTGGTGCATCCGGTCAGCGCCATCGCCACGCGCATTTCGGCGTCGATCAGCCTGAGCACGTGCGCGACCCCCGCGCCGCCGCTTGCCGCCAGCGCATAGGCCCAGGCGCGGCCGAGGAGCACGAAATCGGCGCCCAGCGCGAGCATCCGCACCACGTCGAGCCCCGACCGCACGCCGCCGTCGGCGAGGACCGGCATCCGCCCGGCGACGGCCTCGACGATCCGCGGCAGCGCGCGGGCGGTCGAGCAGACTCCGTCGAGCTGGCGGCCGCCATGGTTGGAGACGATCAGCGCATCCGCTCCGCTCGCCGCCGCCTCGCGCGCGTCGTCGGGATCGAGCACGCCCTTGATCACCAGCGGCCCGTCCCATTGCGAACGGACCCATGCGACGTCCTTCCACGTGACGCTCGCATCGAAATTCCGGCCGACCCAGCCCATCAGGTCGGACAGCGCCGCGCCGGC
>DASTID010000055.1:0-6776 GCA_035717905.1 Sphingomicrobium sp.
GCGCAGCACGCGGCCGGGCAATGCCCTGGCCCGGCGAATGAAGGAACGCAGGCGCGAGGCCGGATCCGGCTTCACCGGCGGGCCGCTTCGCGTCAGCACATGGACGTTGCCGTCGATCCTCCACGCCGCAAGGCCGGCGAGTGGAGCGGTCGCGGCGAGATCGTCGAAATCGAAGCGGAATTGCGGATGGACGCCGGGCGCGATCCAGTGCAGGCCGTGACGGTCGGTAACGACTTGCCCCCCTTCGGTCAGCTTCGCTGCGAAAAGGTCGAGCACGGCGGCCAGATGGGTGATGCAGCAGCAGGCGCTCACCGGATTGTTGTCGACGATGAAATCGAACTCGCCGTTCACCGCCTCGCCGCCGTCGGCATATTTATTGTGCAGCGTAACCGCATAATTCGGAAGCCCAAGCGCTCGGGCGTGCTCGAGCTCGGCCTCGTCGACGGTCGTCCCGACGATGGCCTTCGTTCGGCGATGGAGCCGCTGGGCGAGGCCGGAATTGCCGACCCCGATGTGGAGGATGCGCTTCGAGCGCAGGTCGAAGCGATCGAGATAGGCTTCGATCCGATATTGGTCGGGCGTGGTCGGCCGCCGCGACCAGTCGCGCATGTGGTCGCTGTCGATCAGGCCAGGGTCGACGGCATTGCCGCAATCATAGGGCAGATCCGGGAAGCGGAGCCGGTTGAGCCGGGCCCAGGATTCAGCGCGCGCCAACCAGCCGCCGCCTCAATCGGGAGAGCGCCCAGCCGGCTCGCTCGCCCATGTCGCTGATCCGCTGGAACGCGGCGGGCGCTGCCGTCTTGAGCCGGAAGCGCCAGCCGCGGTCGTCGGCGCGGATGATGACGCGCCGAAGATCGAAACGGTTGGATCGGGCGTTGACCCGCCCCGGCTCCGCGCCGACTGCCGCAAGGTAACCGGCATCCTCGACGCTCTGCATGCTCGGCGCGTCGCGGTCGCCATAGGGAAAAGCGAAGAAGCGCGGGCGAGCGATGCCGGCGGCGACGAGGTCGTCGGCGGACCCGGCGGATTCGCTTCTGCGCTCCGCTTCGCCGAGCAGCGGCAATTGCCGGTGGGTGCGCGAGTGCGAGCCGATTTCAATCCCCATCGCCGCGAGCTCCCGCAACTCCTCCTTGCGCAGCAACTTTATTCGGCGCGCGCCGACGCGCTGGTCCCATTCGTTGGTATCCGAACCCGTTGCGGTGACCGCGAATGCGATCGCCTGGATGCCGCGCGGGCGCAGCACCTCACGGGCGATCGCGAGCAGGTCGCAATAGCCGTCATCGAAGGTGAGCAATACCGCGCGGGAAGGAAATGGCGCGCCGTCGCGAATGAAGGCGGCAAGCGCATCGGGACCGACGAAGGAAAAGCCGCGATCGGCGAGGGAGTCGATGTGGCGTGCGAGCTCTGCCGGCGGAACCCCGTAAGGTGCCAGGACCGGGTCGTCGGATTGATCCTCGATCGCGTGATAGCCGAGCACCAGCAGCTTGTCGGATTCGGGCAGTCCGCCGCCGGCGCGCACTGCCGACCAGTAGCCGACGCAGCGCGCCGCGGTGACGAGCCTCGCGACCATCCGGCTGGAGCGAAACCGCGTTTTGAGCGCCAGCTCGGCGCTCAGCACCGCAACCAGGGAGAGGATGCTCGGGGTGAACGGAATTCGGCTGAGCGGCCGATAGACGAAGCGCACCATCGGTTTGCGCGCGCGATTGAGCTCGAGCAACTCGCGGCTGAACCGCGGATGCTTGCGCGCGAAGCGCAGGTGCCCGGCGGCGGCCGCGCGGCCCCGGTCCACGAACTCGCGGACGCCGACGACGAAGCGCTGGCGGCTGATCGCAGCCGGATTGCGCCGCACATCGTAAGCGGCGAACAGCCTTACGCCGAGGTCGCTGTCCTCGCTCGAAAAGGCGCTGGCGGCGGTATAGCTTTCGTCGAAGCCGCCCAGAGCTTCGAACACCGACCGGCGAATCGATAGCTGCCCGGTGAACACGTCGAACGGCGTGAGCGTCGCCATCGCCCGCGAGGCGTCGAGCCAGCGCTCGGTCGAATCGGTGAGAAACCCCGGTGGCGAGCCCGGGTCGAGGTGCACGTCGCCGATCACCGCGTCGGCGCCTTCGCGATAGCTGCGCGCATGTTCCTCGACGATGTTCGGATCGCAGATCATGTCGTCGTCGACGAACAGGATGACGTCGCCCGAGGCCTCGGCCGCGCCGCGGTTGCGCGCCGCTCCGGCTCCGCGGTTCGGCGTTTCGACGATCTTCAGCGGAAAGCGGCAATCGACGCCGTGCAGCGCTTCGGCAGTGCCGTCGGTCGAACCATCGACCACGACCACGATTTCGAGGCTACCGGCATAGTCGGCGCGGCCGAGCGCGCGGACCGCGTCGCACACGACGTCCCGGCGCTGGTAGGTCGGGATGACGATCGAGACTGAGGGCCAGGCGCTCATGCGGCGGCGTCGGCGGTTCCGGCCATTGCGCGGAAGTAGGAGAGGTCGGACAGCCGCCCGGCCTCGACAACCTCGCCGCCGGCGATGACGATCCCGTCCGTGCACGCCGACAAGGTGCTCTTGCGATGGCTGATGACGAGCGCGGTGCGAAAATAGAGGTTCCGCGAAAGCAGCCTGATGATTTCCATTTCCGACAAAGCATCGACCGCGCTGGTCGCTTCGTCGAGGATCAGCAGATCCGGCCTGCGCAGAAGCGCGCGGGCAAGGCCGATCCGCTGGCGTTGCCCGACCGACAGGTTGAGCCCGCCTTGTCCGACAGGCGTGTCGTAGGCCTCGGGAAGCGCGGCGATGAACTCGGCGGCGCCGGCGAGATGCGCGGCGTCTTCGATTTCGCCCGCGCTGGCCTTCGGCCGGCCGTACGCGATATTCTCGGAGATATTGCCGTCGACCAGCTCCATATCCTGCCCGGCGACGGCGATCCGCGCGCGCCAGCTTTCGGCGTCAATCCGCTCGGCCGGGCGGCCGCCGAGCAAAATCGATCCGGATTGCGGCTCGATCAGCCGGCACAGCAGATTGACGATGGTGGTCTTGCCCGATCCCGACTTGCCGATCAGCGCCGTCGCAACCCCCGGCCGAATCGTGAAGCTCGCCTTGCGAAGTGCTGGAGCGCCGTTCGGATAGGCATAGCTGACCCGGTCGAAGCCGATCGGTTCATCGAGCGCGATCGCGGCCGCCGGAACCGAAGTGGGCAGGCGCGCCGGCGACGGCTTCTCCGCAAGCAGCCACTCGATCTCGCGGAGCGAGCCGGTGACCGTCGCGATGCGGATGCGCGCCTCGCGAATGGTCGCGGCGGGCGCCTGGAGCCGGGAAAGGAGCAGGAGAAACGCGGTGATCGCGGGCAGCGAGCTGCCACCAAGATATCCGACCAGCACCACGGCGATGAACAGCAGCGCGACGATCCACTCGATCGCCGGGCTTGCCAGGGCCGCGAGGTAGCGCGACGCGGACAAGCTTCGGCGGAAGCTTTCGGAAGCGGTCGCGAACCTCGCACGTTCGCGATCCTGCTGCCCGAACACGCGGATGACCCGGCCGGCGTTGACCAGGGCCGACATCCGTCCCCAGATGACCCGGTCACTGGTGGTGATGGCGTCGCTCAGCTGCCGCTGTCGCCGTTCGAGGAGATAGACGGCGACCTGCACAAGCACAGCCCCTCCGAGGACGATCAGGAACAAGGTCGAATTCAACCATGCGAGGAGCGCAGCGAAGACCGCGACCGCGAGCACGGCGGGAATGAGCGCGAGCGTCCACGACACGGCCTCGCCGGCGAACCAGCTGTCGAACGTCACGATGCGCGAAAGCCGCGGCCGGTCGTGGTTGAGAAAGAACGGAAAGTCGAGCGTCAGCAACCGGTCGGCGACGGCGTTGCGGATGTCGCGGCCAATCCGGTTCGATGTCCAGGCGACGAAGCAGCCGTTGGCGGCCTGGACGACGCCCTTGATCGCGATAAGCGCGGCGATCGCCGCTCCCAGCAGCAGGACGCGGCTTGCCGGATCGTAACCGGCGAGCATCTGCTCGACCGATTGGAGCGGAGCCGGTGCGCCGTGCGGAACGCCGTTCGACAGCATCACGGCAAGCAGCGGGATGACAAGGCCGATGCCGGCTCCTTCGAGAGCGCTCGCAAGCAGGCCGAGCGCGATCACCACGGGCAATGCGGGGAGGTAGCCGCGGACGATCGGCCACAGCGGCCAGGTTCTGCGCCGCGCTCGCCGCGCCGACCCGAATAGTCCCTGCCGCGCCATCACGCTCCGCTCTTGCTTCCGGCGGGCGACGACAAGACGTCGGGCGGCAAAGTGAACGAGGGCCGCCATTCGATCGGCTGGTCGCCGTGGACCTTCATCTGCGCGGCGCTGTTCCGGCCGGCGATCAGGAGCCGCAAAAAGGCCCGCAAGCTGCCGGGGCTCGCCGAGGCCCATGCTGTCCAGACGAGCGCCGCCGCTGTCCAGAGGTCGGGCGCGAGCCTGGCGCGGCGCAACAGGCGCCGGAACAGCCGGGGCCGGCCGCCGGCCCACAACAGCTGCGATCCGAGGGAGACGAAGACGCGCGGATTGACCTTGTCGGGCAATTGCGCGGACGCGCTCAGCAGGTCCTCGTAATCGCGGTGCTGCCCGAGGCGCGCAGCCGAGCGGTAGGCGAGGTCGACGGCTCGCTCGACGCGCTCCTGGTCCGACGCGATGCGCGTGCTCGTCGTCGACAGGCGGTATTGGTAGAGCTCGTGCGGGATGATCATGATCTTCGAGACGGCGGCGATCCTGAGCACGAGGTCATGGTCTTCCCAAAATTCGCATTGCTCGCGGTAGCCGCCGACGCGGTCGAACACAGCTCGGCGGTACATGGTCACGCCGTGCGCAAAGGGCACGAACGTCGACCGCCGAGCGATCCGCCAGAACTCGCGCGGGCGGAGGATTTGCCCCGAGCTGTCGATGAAATCGGACAATGCGGCGACGAGGCCCGTCTCGGGCTGCCGGCGAAGCAACTCCAGCTGCTCGGCCATGCGCCGCGGATAGGAAATGTCGTCGGCGTCCATGCGCGCGACGATCGGCGCCCGCGCGGCACGCGCGACCATGTCGGAGCTCAGCGCCGGCCCGAGGTTGCGCTCGACTTCAAGCAGCCGGATGCGCGGGTCCTTCGCCGCCCATTCGCGAAGCCGCTCGGTCGACCCGTCGGTCGACCCGTCGTCGAGGATCACGAACTCGAAGTCCGGGAAGGTCTGGCCGAGGATGCTCTCGATCGCGGCATCGAGATGCGGCAGGCCGTTGTGCACCGGCATGACGACGCTGAGCGGGGGGGTGTTGCTAGGCGACACTGCCGGACTTGCCCTCCGCGACGCGGCTCATGGCGCGAAGTTAACCCACGAGGCCGGAACAGTCGAGGAACGGCAGCTGGCCACGCGCCAAAGCGGCGCAATATCTGCAACTTAGGTGGTGAGCCCAGCTGGATTCGAACCAGCGACCTACTGATTAAAAGTCAGTTGCTCTACCAACTGAGCTATGGGCCCACCTGAAGCGCGCGGTTAGCCCCGCGGCGCGCGCCGGGCAAGGCGGTGGGCGAGATGGCGGACGGTGAGCGGCCCGCGGATGCGCCAGCCGGGCGCGATTACGGCAAGCGGATGGAGCACGAAGCCGCGGCGCTCGAGCTGGCGGTGCGGGACGGTAAGCAACCGCGAGCGCCACTGGCCGCCGCTCCACAACGCGATGTCGAGATCGAGCACGCGCGGGCCCCAGCGGCGGCTTCGGCGGCGGCCGAAGGCGCGCTCGATGGCTTTCAGGCGCCGCAGCAACTCGGGCGGATCGAGCCGGCTCTCGACCAGCGCGACGGCATTGGCGAAGTCGCGCCCGGCGCGGCCGTGCGCGGCATTGAGGATGATCGGCGAGGCGTCGAACAGCCCGAACTCCTCGTCGAGCCTGGCGATCGCGGCCTCGACCACCTGCGGTGGCCGGCCGTGGCGGCCGTGCGGGCGGTTCGAGCCGATCGCAATAGCGTAGAGGTGGGGCACTGCTTCGCCCTGTCATTGCGAGCGAAGCGAAGCAATCCAGTGGCGCGACCCTGGATTGCTTCGTCACTGCGTTCCTCGCAATGACGAGCGAATGCTCCAGCCCGCCGATCTGTCGCCGATCCCGATGGCCGAAGCGCCGCGCGATTGCCCGCTCTGCCCGCGACTGGTCGCGTTCCGGCAGGAACTGCGGGCTGAACATCCTGACTGGTGGAACGCGCCGGTCCCGGCGTTCGGCGATCCCAGGGCGTGGCTGGCGATCGTCGGGCTAGCGCCGGGCAAGCACGGCGCCAATCGCACCGGGCGGCCGTTCACCGGCGATTTCGCCGGCGAGCTGCTCTACGCGACGCTGCTGAAGTTTGGGCTGGCGGAAGGCGAGTACCGCGCCGACCGGAACGATAGCCTGCGGCTCAATGGCGTGATCATCCTCAATTCGGTCAAATGCCTGCCGCCCGCGAACAAGCCCGAGCCCGGCGAGATCGCCACCTGCCGCAATTATTTCGAGGCCGCGCTGGTCGCGCTGCCGAGCGTGCGGGTGGTGGTCGCGCTGGGCCAGATCGCCCATGTCGCCGCCGCCAGGGCGCTCGGCTTGCGCCCCGCCGCGACCAGGTTCGGCCACGGCGCCGAAAATGTCGCGCGGGACGGCCGCATCCTGCTGTCGAGCTATCATTGCTCGCGCTACAACCAGAACACCGGCCGCCTCGATCCCGCGATGTTCGAAAGTGTGTTCGCCCGGGCGGTGGAGCTCAGATGTCCTCGGTAAGCCGCCCGTAAAGCTCGGGACGG
>DASTID010000056.1:0-3571 GCA_035717905.1 Sphingomicrobium sp.
AGCAGCGCCGCGCCGAGCGCCGCGCCGAGGAAGGGTCCCGCGCAGGGCGTCGCGACGAAGGCGGCTAGCGCGCCGGTGCCGAAGCTGCCCGCGGGCTGCGCCCGCCCGCCCAGCACCGGAAGCTCGAAGAGGCCGAGCAGGTTCGCCGTGATGGCGGTCGCCAGCAGCAGCAGCAGCATCACCGTGCGCGGGTCCTGCAGCTGAAATGCCCAGCCCGCCTCGGTCCCGGCGGCGCGGATCGCGAGCAAGATCGCGCCGAGCGCGCCGGTGCCGATCACCGCACCGAGCGTGTAGGCAACCGCGTCGCGGCGCGCCTCGCCCGGCTCCCCGCCGGCGCGCGCGAGGTGCACGGCCTTCAGCGCGAGGATCGGGAACACGCAGGGCATCAGGTTGAGCAAGATTCCGCCCGAGATCGCGCCGAGCAGCGCCCACAGCAGGGCCTGCGCGCCCTGCCCGCCGATTGGGGCGCCGCCTTCGGGCACGGCGCCGGGCGCGGCAGCGAACTCGAACCCCTGCCCGTCCCCGGTCGCGAGCAGCCCCGCGAAGCGCGCGGGCGCCGCACCCCGGCGCTTCAGCTCGGCGACCACCCAGTCGCCGCTGCGGCGGAAGCGTTGCGGCGCGTCATATTCGACCGCGCCGTCGGCCATCGGAAACAGGTAAGGCTCGCTGACCGCCACGCCCGCGGGCAGCGGGATCGCGACGCGCAGCGTGTCGCCGATGACCGCGAAACGGCCCGGCGTCGCCAGCGGCCGCGGCAAAGCCCGCCGCCATTCGTCGAACCGCGCGCGGCCGGGCGATCCCGTTCCGACCGGCAGGTCAAGCGCCAGCTCCCCCTGTTCCGGCACGCAAATCTTGTCGGTGCAGGCGAGCCAATGGGCGGCGGCGCGGATCGGGATCGTGCCGCGCGCATCCGCCGGCACCTTCAGCTGGACGAGCAGCGCATAATCGCGGTCGTAGACATAGTTCATCAGCCCGGCGACCGCGAGCCGGCCGGGAACGGGGTAGCGCAGCGGTCCGGCCGAGAAGCCCGGCGGAAGGCGCCACTGGACGTCCATCGGCAGCCCCGCGTCGCCGGGGTTGAGCCAGTATCCGTGCCAGCCCGGCGCCGGGCGCATGTGGATGGCGAGCTCGACCTCGCCGCCGGGGGGCGCGGGCCCCTCGGCGACCAGCCGCGGCTCGATCCCGCGCGCCTCGGCGAGCGCGGGCAGGATCAAGAGCGCAAAGAGCATGAAGAGCCGATGAAACATCGGGTTGGTCCTAGCCGATTGCTGTTCCCCGGCGAAGGCCGGGGCCCAGGAGCCCGAAGGGCTACAGTTCCTGCGCATCATCTCGGCTTCGCCGCGTGGACCCCGGCCTTCGCCGGGGAACATTCAATCCAGGTTCGGTCGCAGCCAGCGTTCGGCACATTCGACCGAGACGCCGCGCCGCGCCGCGTAATCGTCCAGCTGGTCGCGACCGATCCGGGCGACGCCGAAATACTGGCTGTCGCGATGGCCGAAATAGAAGCCCGACACCGCCGAGGTCGGCAGCATCGCGTAATTCTCGGTCAGCGTGACCTCGCCGGGATTACCGCCGAGCATGTCGAACAGCACCGGCTTGAGGCTGTGGTCGGGGCATGCCGGATAGCCGGGCGCCGGCCGGATGCCGTGGTATTTCTCGCGGATCAGCTGCTCGTTCGAGAAATGCTCGTCGGCGTAGCCCCACAGGCTGTTTCGGACCTGGGCGTGAAGCACTTCGGCGAAGCTTTCGGCAAGGCGGTCGGCGAGCGCCTTCAACAGGATGTCGTCATAATCATCGACGGTCTGCCGGAACCGCTCGAGATGCGGCTCGAGCCCGTGGATGCCCAACGCAAAGCCGCCGATCCAGTCCTCGCCTTCAGGATTGATGAAGTCGGCGAGGCACATATTGGCGCGGCCCTCGCGCTTCTTCACCTGCTGGCGGAGGAAGGGCAGCCGGGTCCAGTCGTTCCCGGCGAGGACGAGGACATCGTCGCCTTCGCGCTTGCAGCGCCACAGGCCGACGGTCGCCTTGGGCGTGACCCAGCGCTCGGCGATGATCTGGTCGAGCATCGCCTGCGCATCCTCGAACAGGCTCTTCGCGCTCTCGCCGACGACGGCATCGTCGAGGATCGCGGGATAGGTGCCGGCCAGCTCCCACGCGCGGAAGAACGGCGTCCAGTCGATCGATGCCTTGAGGTCGCGCAGCGGCCATTCGCCGAACTGGTGCAGGCCGGGGCGCTCGGGCGGCGGCGCCTGGCCCGACGGATCGAACGCGAAGCCGTTCGCCCGGGCCTCCTCTAGCGTCGCGAGTTCGCTGTGGCCACGGCCGGCGCGCGACCGGCGCAGCGCCTCATAATCGTCGGCGGTCGAGGCAACGAGCTGCGCGCGCTGGGTGTCCGACACCAGCGCCGAGGCCACCGTCACCGCGCGGCTCGCGTCGAGCGAGTGGATGACCGGCCCTTCGTAGGCGGGATCGATTCGAAGCGCGGTGTGCGCCTTGCTGGTCGTCGCGCCGCCGATCAGCAGCGGCAGCGCCATCCCCGCGCGCTGCATCTCGCCCGCGACCGTCACCATCTCGTCGAGCGACGGCGTGATCAGGCCGGAGAGGCCGATCATGTCCGCCCGGTTGTCGTTCGCGGCCTTGAGGATGTCCTGCCACGGCACCATCACGCCGAGGTCGATCACTTCGAAGCCGTTGCACTGAAGGACCACGCCGACGATGTTCTTGCCGATATCGTGGACGTCGCCCTTGACGGTCGCCATCACGACCCGGCCCTTGCCCTGGGTCGCGCCGGTGCGCTCCTTCTCGGCCTCGATGAACGGGATCAAGTGCGCGACGGCCTTCTTCATCACGCGCGCCGACTTCACCACCTGCGGCAGGAACATCTTGCCCGACCCGAACAGGTCGCCGACGACGTTCATGCCGTCCATCAACGGGCCTTCGATCACCTCGATCGGGCGCGCGGCCTGCTGCCGCGCCTCTTCGGTGTCGTCGACGATGTGCGCGTCGATGCCCTTGACCAGCGCGTAGGACAGACGCTCGGCGACCGGCAGCGAGCGCCATTCGGCGGCGGCCTTTTCCGCCGCGGGATCGATGTCCTTGTACTTCTCGGCGATCGTGATCAGCCGCTCGGTGGCATCGTCGCGCCGGTCGAGGATCACGTCCTCGCAGGCTTCGCGCAGCTCGGGATCGATCGCGTCATAGACGTCGAGCTGGCCGGCGTTAACGATGCCCATGTCCATGCCCGCGGGGATCGCGTGGTAGAGGAACACGCTGTGCATCGCGCGGCGGACCGGCTCGTTGCCGCGGAACGAGAAGCTGAGGTTCGAGAGGCCCCCCGAGATGTGGACGCCGGGGCAGCGGGTGCGGATTTCGCCCGCCGCCTCGATGAAATCGAGCGCATAGCGGCGGTGCTCGTCGATGCCCGTCGCAACCGCGAAGACGTTGGGATCGAAGATGATGTCGCTGGGCTCGCTGCCGTCCGCGACGAGCAATTTGTATGCGCGCTCGCAGATCGCGACCTTGCGCTCGGCGGTGTCGGCCTGGCCGACCTCGTCGAAGGCCATGACCA
>DASTID010000057.1:0-2654 GCA_035717905.1 Sphingomicrobium sp.
TCGACCATTGGCGGATCGGCGACGGGCACCTGTTCGAGAGGGAAATCGCCAGCGGCGCCGTGCTCCGCGACGACCGCTTCGAATCCCGCGACGGTTGGCTGCCGACCGCGCGCGCCGGAGCGGCTTTCGCGCTGGCGCCTAATCTCACGGTTCGTTCCGCGGCCTATCTCGGGTGGCGGATGCCGACGCTCAACGAGCTGTTCCGGCCATTCCGCGCCGGGCAGGACGCGACCGCGGCGAACCCCGAGCTCGACCCCGAGCGGCTTGCCGGCACCGAAGCAGGCTTGGATTATACGCGCGGCGGCCTTCGCCTGTCGCTGACCGGCTTCGTCAACCGCCTGAAGGATTCGATCGCCAACGTGACGCTCGGCCACGGTCCCGGCCAGTTTGCCGGCGTCGGCTTCGTGCCCGATGGCGGCAATTACAGTCAGCGGCAGAACGTCGACGCGGTGAAGGTCCGCGGTATCGAGGCTTCGGCCGAGTGGTCGCGCGGGCCCTGGTCGCTCCGCGCCGGCGCCAGCCTCACCCACGCGCGCATGCAAGGGAGCGCAACAGCCGCCGTCCTCGACGGCCTGCGCCCGGCGCAGACGCCGAATCTCTCCGGCACGCTGGCGGCGAGCTGGAAACGCGATGCCAAAGGCGCCGCGATCGTGCTGCGCCGCGTCGGCGCGCAGTTCGACGACGATCTCAATGCCGACCTGCTCGACGGCGCGACCACCCTCGACGCGTTCGCGTCATGGCCGCTGACCCGCCGCATCCAGCTCGTCGCCCGGGCGGAGAATCTGACCGACGCGCTGGTCATGGCCGGGATCGGCGGCGACGGCTCGGTCGAGCGCGCGACGCCGCGCACCTTGTGGATCGGCCTGCGCCTGCGCTGACTGGTTCGCGCGGGTGTAGAGAGACGCGTCGCTCCAATGGCCCGCCAATGATCAGGCGCGGCGCGACGCCGTCGAGCGGCGGCCCGACCATGCCAGTCGAGGCGCGCGCGCCGCCGGTAATCGCCGCCCCATGCATGCGCGTCTGGGTCCGAACTTGATCGGCGCGACGATTGAACTGCTGATGCGATGAAGCGTTTTCGCAGCCTCAACCTCGAGGAGGCAGCCATGCCGACGAAAAGCAGTGGATCGAAGCGCGGCTTTGCCGCGATGGATCCCGCCAAGCAGCGCGAGATCGCGAGCAAGGGCGGCAAGGCGAGTCACGGCGGCGGTCGCAAGGGCCGATCGAGCCGCTAGGCGAACCGCTTCCCGGCGCGTGCCGCGCAACGGCTAGGGCAACGCCTGCGCGGCAATCGCGTTGTCGGGAGCAGTGTACCGGTCCGACCTCAACACCCGCGACAAAAGCGGCGCGATCGCGGCGGTGATCGCGATTCACGCGGCGCTGCTGTTCGCGGTGCTGCATCGCTGGGGCGACGTCATCGCCGATGTGCCGAGCGCGGCGATGAAGGTGTTCGACGTGCGCGAGGTCCCGCCGCCGGAACCGGAACCGCCCCCTCCCCCGCCGCCGCGACAGCAGCAGCAGTCGAAGCCGAAACTCGAGGAGGGCGGCGCCGCGCCCGCGAACATCCGCAGCCGGGCGACCACGGTCGTCGCGCCGACGCCGCGCATCGCGCTTCCGACGCCGGTCCCCGCGACCGAGACTCCGCGACAGGGAAGCGACCCGACCCAGGGCGCCGCCGACGTTCGCGGGCCCGGCACCGGCGCCGGCGGCATCGGCACCGGGACGGGCAGCGGTTCGGGCGGGAACGGCCCAGGAGGCGGCGGCGGCGGGGTCGCCGAGCCGCCGCACCTCGTCACGCCGGTCCTGACCGGGCGCGATCTCCCGCGCGACCTGCTCGAGCGATGGCCGCGCGGGGCGACGGTGTTCATGCGCCTGCGGGTCGATGCGCGCGGCTACGTCAGCGAATGCAGCGTCGACCGGGGCACTGGCGTTTCCACAATCGATTCAACCCTGTGCAACATCGTTCACGACCGGCTGCGCTTCCGGCCCGCGCTCAACCGCAGCGGCCAGGCGGTTGCAGGATGGTTCGGATACGCGCAACGAGCGCCGCGATAGGCACAAGGGATTCGCATGATCGAGGCCGAATGGTGGGAGTACGACTCCCAAGATGAGCTTGCCGACGCCGTCGCCGGGGACGTCGCCTTCATCATCGAGAGCGCGGTCGACGCGCGCGCCGCCTCGCTGGTCGCGCTGCCCGCCGGCGACGCGGTCCCGCTCTACGCGAAGCTCGCCGAGCAAAGCCTGCCGTGGAAGCGGGTGACGATCATCCCGACCGACGACAGGCTGGTCGCCGTCGATAGTCCGCAGTCGAACGCGCGCGCGCTGGCGCAGGCGTTCCTGCCGGAAGGGGCGCGGGTCATGCCGATCGTCAGCGGCGCGGCCGAGGACTACCGGCTCGCCGGCAACGCCGCCGACGCGCGGCTGCAGGACCTGCCGTGGCCGCCCGATCTGGTGTGGCTGAGCGTCGGCGACGAGGGCGATACCGCGGGCCTGTTCGCCGGTCCCGATCTCCAGGGCGCGCTCGACGCGCCCAAGGCGCGCCGCGCGGTCGGCGTGATGCCGGAGGGCGAGGCCTCAGGCCGCGTAACTTTGACCCGCGCGTCAATCCTGTCGGCGCGGACGATCCTGATCACGCTGACCGGTGGCGACAAGCGCGC
>DASTID010000058.1:0-8048 GCA_035717905.1 Sphingomicrobium sp.
GGCCGAGCGCGAGGCCCGCATCGCCAAGAAGGAGATGGTCGAGGCCAACCTGCGCCTGGTCATCTCGATTGCCAAGAAATACACCAACCGCGGGTTGCAGTTCCTCGACCTCATCCAGGAAGGCAACATCGGGCTGATGAAGGCGGTCGACAAGTTCGAGTACCGCCGCGGCTACAAATTCTCGACCTACGCGACCTGGTGGATCCGCCAGGCGATCACCCGCTCGATCGCCGACCAGGCGCGCACCATCCGCATCCCGGTGCACATGATCGAGACCATCAACAAATTGGTCCGCACCAGCCGCCAGTTCCTCCACGAAACCGGCCGCGAGCCGACCCCCGAAGAGCTCGCCGAGCGCCTCTCCATGCCGCTCGAAAAAGTCCGCAAGGTGATGAAGATCGCCAAGGAGCCGATCAGTCTCGAAACCCCGATCGGCGACGAGGAAGACAGCCATTTGGGCGACTTCATCGAGGACAAGAACGCGGTCATTCCGGTCGACGCCGCGATCCAGAGCAATTTGAAAGAGACGGTCACGCGAGTGCTGGCGTCGCTAACCCCCCGCGAGGAGCGAGTCCTCCGCATGCGCTTCGGCATCGGCATGAACACCGATCATACGCTCGAGGAAGTCGGCCAGCAGTTCAGCGTAACCCGCGAACGCATCCGCCAGATCGAGGCCAAGGCTTTGCGCAAGCTCAAGCATCCGAGCCGCTCGCGGAAGATGCGGAGCTTCCTCGACCAATAGCCCCTCTCCCTCGCGGGAGAGGGTGGCGCGAAGCGCCGGGTGAGGGGTGTTGGAGGCTCAGCGCATCCCGTCTCTCGTCATTCTCGCGAAAGCGGGAATCCACCTTCGCATCGGCGATATTCCGCCGGCGAGCGCTACCCCGGGCCTGATCCGGCAACGGCCGCTCACCCGTCCCGGCCTGCGGTGACACTGAACCAGCCGCGGTCGCCGACGCTCGCTTCATACGGCTCGGCCAGGCCGATACGATTCCTCTGTCCTACAGCCCCCATCTTGTGATCTACGCTTAGCGATGCAGCCGCGCCCCATTCCGCCGTGTCGCGCCGGATGCCGCGCTCGAATTGACTTACCTATGTTAAACGCCCACGCCTTCCGTCGGCGCCGGGGGCCTTCACAGGAGCGCGCCGCACATTCGCCCTAGTGAGCGTTCACTCGCATCGATGGGGGACTTCATGAGGAAGATTTTTCAGCTCGCCGCTGCGGCGGCTGTGGGCGCGATCGCGTCCGGGACGATGGTCTATGCACAGGCGCCCGCGCCCACTCCGCGCGCCATCGTGACGCTCTACCATGCCGCTCCCGGGCAGCAGGAAGGCCTATTGCGCTGGCTTGCCGAGCAGGACCGCGTCGCGCGTGCGGCGGGGGTCGCGCCGGTGCAGCTCTACGTGCACACCGACGGGGACAGCTGGGACTATATGGGCATCGCCCCGGCGACCACCGAAGCGCAGGACGAGGCGATCGACGCCGCCGCGAAGAAGCTCGGCGTGATGAGCGGCCCGCGCGTGTCGCTCGAGCTTCGCAAATATATCGCCAGCCACACCGACACCTACGCAATCGGGCCGATCTCGCCCGAACAGGCGGTCGCGGCGCTCGGCCCGCGATAAGGCGCGACGCGCCGGGAGGCGATCCACCGGCGCGCGCTCACACAAAAGAGAGGGCCCAGCCGCCGGGCCGGACCCTCTCCGTCGCTCTCGCTTCCGGCATAGAGCCGGCCGCGCGTGCCTACATCGTCGTCGTGGCGGTCTCGCGCATGCGGCTGGCGTTGTGCCCGCCGTTGCGGAACAGGATTTCGCGCGCGGTTTCGGCCGGGACGTTCGCCTGATCGGCATCGACCGACAGGAAGATGCCGCCCTCGTTGACGCGGCCCTCGTAATAACGCGCGTCCTCGTCGCTGACGCCGTGGCCGGTCATCAGGCCCGTCAAGCCGCCGGCGGTCGCGCCGACGCCCGCGCCGATCGCGGCCGCGCCGGGGACCATGCCCGAGGCGATCGCGCCGGCCGCGGCGAGCGGGCCGACGCCGGGGATGGCGAGCGCCGCGACGCCGAGCAGGCCGCCGGCGACCGCGCCGCCGATCGCGCCCTTGGCGGCGCCGCTCTCGTTCATGCCGTCATCGTCGGCGCTTTCACTGGCGGCGATGTCGTTTGTGTCGCTCTGCTCGCCGTGGCGGCCGATGATCGAAATGGCAGTGTCGTCGATGCCGGCCGAGCGCAGCTCGGACATGGCACGTTCGGCTTCTTCGCGGCTGTCGAACACGGCCGACGCGATGCGCTCACTCATGGGACTCTCCTGTGGGAAGTGGCGCGGGCAGGAACGCCCGCTGTGCATGCCCAACCGTTTGAATCCACGCGCGTTCCTCGGACTGGCGCGTTGCGGCTCGGTTCGGCCGATCGGCGCCCGCGCCCGATCCCGGCGCGGTCGAGGCCTAAGGGCTCGGCAGGGTGAGCGTGAAGCGGGCGCCGGCGCCCGGCGCGCTCTCCAGCGTCACGTCGCCGCCCATCGAGCGCGCGAGCCGCCGCGCGATCGCCAGGCCGAGGCCGGTCCCGCCTTCTTCCGCGCCGGCGCGCTGGAAGCGCTCGAAAATGCGCTGCTGGTCGGCGGCCGGGATTCCCGAGCCCTGGTCGGACACGGTCACAGAGGCGGTGCCGGGCGTGCGCGCGAAGCTCAAAGTCACGGTCGCCGCGTCGGGCGAGTGGCGCACCGCATTGCCGATCAGGTTGACGAGGATCTGGATCACCGCCCGCTCCTCACCGGTCGCCGGCAGCGGCGCCTCGGCGTCGAGCGCGATTCCGACGCCGCGCTCTTCGGCCGACGGCTCGAGCATCACCACCGCTTCGGCGGCGAGGGCGGCGAGATCGATCCTCTGCCGGCCGTGGGTGGGCTCCTCGCTCATCGACTGGATCACCGACAGCAGGTGGCGCGCGGCTGCGGCGATGTCGCCGCCATAGGTCGCATAATCGCTGCGCAGCGGGCCGTCGGCGCGATCGACGATGCGCTCGGCGCTTTCGATGATCCGGTCGAGCGGTGAGCGCAACGCGTCGTCGAGGGCGTCGTCGAACGCGGTGCTGCGCCCGGGGCCTGGCTGCGGCTGCGGCTCGTCATGGGTCTCGGCCGTGCCGCGGAAGCCGGCGAACTGGCCGTCGGCGGCGGTCACGACTTCGCCGCTCAACAGCACCGAGCGGTTGTCGTCGCCGCGGCTGCGCGCCCGCTGGCCGGTGAACGCGCGGCGCGCGGCAAGCGCACTGATCAGCGGCATTTCGCCGGCCTCGTCCTCTTCCAGCCGGACCAGCCGGGTCAGCGGCTGGCCGGCGGCGTCCGCCACATCGACGCCGAGATAATCGGCGAGCTCGCCCGACAGCGAGATCACCCGCAGCTCCTCGTCGGCGGCCCATTCGTTGCGCGCCTGCGACGCCTCGGCCTCGCTTCCGCCGCCGAGCAAGGCGGCAAGGCGCGGGCCGGCGGGCGCGCGGCTGGTCCAGCCTTCGATCGCCAGGCTGATCTCGTCGCCCTCGGGCGCGGCGCGGACCCACAGTTCGACGTCGTGATCGGTGGCGGCGGCGAGCGCGGGGCGCTCGACCGCTGTGCCGAGCTTGCGCGCCAGCTGCGCCACCGCCGCGATCTGCGGCAAAGCGAGCATCTGGCCGATGCGCGAGCCAGCTTCGCGCTGCAGCGCTTCGAGCGCCGGATCGGCGGCGATCAGCCGTCCCGACTTGTCGAGCCGCCCGAGCACGGGTCGGGTGTCAGAGGGCGCGCTGGCCATCGTCCAGGCCAAGCGCGTCGACCGCCTCGCGATAGGTGCGGTCGGAAGTCAGCCAGGTGCGCGCGTCCTCCGCCTCGGCCGGCGTCAGCCGGTCGAACGCGTCGATCGCGCGGCCCGGATCGGCGATTCCGAGCAGGTCGCCGATGCCCGCCAGCAGGCTGGCGACGACCTGGCGCGACACCCCGGCGGCGGCGAGCGCGGTCATCGCGCGGCGGTCGTCGCCGGACAGCAATTCGTCCATCGCGATATTGGCGCGGATCCCCGAGCGCCGCGACAGCGCCTGGGCGACGAACGTCATCTCGCCTTCCATCGCCGCGGCGACGATCAGCTCGTCGCCGAGGTCGCCGTCCTCGTCGAGCAGCCGGACCAGCGTCGCGGTCAGCGCCTCGATGCCGTTGCCCGAATCGTGGCTTGCCAGCAGCCGCTGCGCGGCGGCGGCGAGCAGCCGGTCGGCCTCGGCGCTGCCGAGCTTGTCGGCGAGGCCGTGGCGCAGGCCCGCGGCGACGACGTGCACCAGCGCGTGCGCTTCCTCGGGCGACAGGTCGTCGAAATGGATCAGGCACTGGCCGAACCGGTCGCGGCGGCGGCCGCGCGCCAGGATCAGCGCCATCGCCGCGGCGGCGACGGCTCCGTCCTGGTGGCTGACCAGGCCCTGCAGCACGCGCGCCTCGCGGCGGCCGCTGCGGGCGTTGGCAGCGCCGGCGATCCGCTCCTCGTCGGCGCGGCGCAGCAGCAGCCGGACCATCGCGGTGCGGTCGAGCAGGCCGGCCGAACCGAGCAGCTCGAGCAGCGCCTGGTTGCCGTCGTCGTTGGCGGCGGCACTACCGTTGGGCAGCGCCGCGCGCAGCTCGTCGGCGATGTCGCCGAGCAGGCAGTGGAGCATTGCCGTCATCAGCGCCCGCTCCTGCTCGGTCAGGCGTTCGGCCGGCGAGAGGAAGAAGTCGACGCGGACCGTGGCCAGCCGGTCGCGCCGCGCCATTCGCGCGGGCGCGCGCGGATCGGCAGGCGCGGCGATCGGCCATTCCTCGGGCATCATCATGAAAGCGTTTATCGCGGGCGAGTTAACTCCGGGTCAACTCGATCGAGATGCCGCGCATGCTGGGTGTAATAAAATGAGACAGCGGCATAAGCGAACAAGGCGACCAGATAGCCGGTCCAGGCGCCGGCCAGCGCGAACGGGATCGCGGCGAAGATCGCGTTGCGGCGCGACAGCAGCCACTGGTCGCCGGGGATGCTCAGCGACCCCTTTTCGATGCGCGTCGCTTCGGCGAAGCCGATCGCCGCGGCGGCGGAGATCAGCGCCCCCCAACCGGCGACGTGCCGCATCTCCCACCAGCCGAGCGTCAGCAAGGCGAACCCCGCCGCCGGCCATAGCGCCGCGCGGCTCACCAGCCGCGCCGGCAGCGGGCGCAGACGCAGCCGCGCGAGCCGGCTCGCGATGAGGTCGAGCGGCGTCGACAGGACGAGCAGCACCAGTCCCGTGACGAGCCAACCGCGCGCGAACGCCAGCGCGCCGCAGATCGTCAGGAGCAGCGCCGCCCAGATCAGCCAGCCGGGCCGCAGCGACGTCTCGAGCAGCTGGACGGTCGCCAGCTCCTCGACCGGCGGCAGGATGTAGCGGCTCGCCCAGTCGCTTCGCCCGCCGCGCGAGGCGGCGATCATCCGGCTCTGGAAACCTTCGAGCTGGTCGGCGCTTTCGACCAGCAGCGGCCGCCCCGAGTCCGGTGTCACGGGGACCCGTTCGGCGCCTTCCTGGATCGCACGGCGAAGCAGCGTCGACTGCAGGTCCCAGTCGCCGAGCATCGCCGCGGTCGAGCCAAGCAGCTGCGCGCCGACGATCGCCACGCCGGCCCAGCGCGCATGGCCGTCGATCCGCTCGAACCCGTGATGCTCCTCGTCGTCGGGAACCGTGGCGACAACCGGCTCGCCGTCGGCGGCAAGCTCGGCCACCAGCTCGGCGGGCGGGACCACGCCGTCGCCCAGCAGCAGGATCATCGAGCCCGTCTCGAAGCGACTTACGGCCTCGTGCACGTCGCTCACGGGAAACACCGCGACGCCCTCGAGCCGAAGGCGCTCGAACGCGTCCTGGAGCAGCTGCGGCACGCGCTCGACGATGACCACGACCGGCACGGCGCCGGCCGCGGCGGCGCAGCGCACCTGATATTCGAGCAGGGTCCGGCCGGCGAGCGGGAGCAGCGCGCGCAGGCCGCCGCTGTCGTCTTCCTGATAGGCGGCGATCAGCGCGCCAACCGCCATTGCCCGTGCCCTCCCCTTTTGCGGCCGAAGCTTTTCTCTAACGGGTTTCGCGACCGAACAAAGATGGTAAACTGCCTCTCATCATGAACCCAACCCCGCAGCGCGCCCGGCCGCTCGCCTCGTTCGACGAGGAGCAGCCGCTCGAACTCACCGACGAGCAAATCGCGGTGGAACCGGCCTTCGACGAGCAGGAATGGCGCGAGCGACAGGCGGAGGAACGCGGTGGCGGCGGGCGCCAGGTGCTCGGCACCGCGCTTGCGGTCCTCGCCGCCTTGTGGATCGCCTACACCGCCTGGTCGGCCGGACGGTCGCTGGCGGGTCAGGCGCTGTCGTCGCCGGCCTTTGCCCAATGGGTCGCGATCGCCGCCGGTCCGCTGGCGCTGATCGGCCTTGCCTGGTTGATCTTCGGGCGCACGCGACGCCGCGAAGCCGAGCGCTTCACCCGCTCGGTGATCGCGATGCGGACCGAGGCGCGCTCGCTCGAGGCATTGCTGGAGGTGCTCTCACAGCGGATCAACGACAGCCGCTCGGAGCTGACGATGATCTCGCAGCATCTGATGCAGCTGGGCGACGACACCACCGGCAAGCTCAGCGGGATCACGCGCGAATTCGACCTCAGCAGCGAGCGACTGGCGAGGCACGGCGAGGCGCTCGACCGCGCCGCGGAATCGGCGCGCAACGACGTTGCCGTCCTCCTCGACGATCTTCCCCGCGCCGAAGCGACGGCGAACGCGGTCGCGGAAAAGCTCCGCGATATCGGCGGCGAGTCTGCGAGCAAGACGGCCGAACTTCACGAACAGGTCAGCCAATTGGCCGAGCGCGGCCGCGAAGCGGACGAGATCGTCGCGGAAGCGACTCGCCGCCTCGCCGAGCGGCTCGCCGAAATCGAGGTTGCCGGGGCCGGTGCGGCATCGCGCGTCGGCGAGGCCGAAGCGGGCTTCTCCGGAACGCTCGACGCTCTCCTCGACCGCGCGTCCGCCACCCTCGAAGACATTCGCGGCGGAATCGACGCCCAGGCCGCAGCGGTCGCGGCGCTGGTCGAGCAGGCGTCGGCGGGCATCGGCAAGGCCGGCGCCGAAGCCTCGGAATCGCTGGCCGCCAACGTCGATCGCGCAAACTCGTCGCTCGAAGGCCTGTCGAACCGGGTGGCCGAGCAGGAACGTTCGTCGCAGCGCATGATCGCCGAAATCGAGCGCGGCCTCGCGCTGATCGACGAGCGCTTCACCGAGCTCGCCAGCAATGGCGACGAGCGCGCCAACCACTTCCTCGAATCGCTGACCCGCGCCCGCACCGAGCTCGACTCGCTCGCGACAGAGGCCGGAACCCAGGACAATGCGATTGCCGCGCTCGCCGAGCGCACCGGCGCGATCCGCGAAAGCCTCGGCGCATTGGCCACCGAAATCCGCGACGGCGTTGGCGTCGCCGTCGGCGAGGCGCAGGGCGGCACCGACCGCCTGGCCGAAAGCGCACGGCAGATGAAGCCGGAGATCGCGTGGATGCGCGACGCGGCTCTCGAAGCGAGCGAACGGCTCGGTTCGGCCTCGGAATGCATCACGCAGCAGCAAGACCAGCTCGCGGCGTTGCTCGCCAGCGTCGATGATGGCGTCGGCGGCTCCCAGGCGAAGATCGCCGAGTTCACCGCGGCGATCGCCGAAGCGCAGGCGCAGGCGCAAGGCCTCAGCGCTGAAACCGGCCCCGCGCTGGTCGCCGCCTTGGTCCAGGTCAAGGACGCCGCGGCGCACGCGGCGGAGCGCGCGCGCGAGGCAATCGAGGCCGTAATTCCGGCGAGCGCAAGCAAGCTCTCCGAGGAAACCCGGCAGGCGCTCGAACGGGTGATCCGCGAAGGCATCGAGGACCGGCTGCGCGAGGTCGCAACCCCGGCCGCGCGGGCGGTCGAGTCGGCACGGTCAGCGTCGGACCGGCTGACCCAGCAGATGCTGACGCTCGGCCAGAGCGCCGCGGCGCTCGAGCAGCATATCGAGCAGACCGGCACCGAGCAGCGCGAGAAGGACAGCGAAG
>DASTID010000059.1:0-5337 GCA_035717905.1 Sphingomicrobium sp.
CACCGGCATCGCCAGCCTCGGCCTCGACCACCAGCAATTCCTCGGCTCCGACATCGTGTCGATCGCGCGCGAGAAGGCCGCGATCGCCAAGCGCGGCGTACCCCTGGTCAGCCTTGCCCAGCCGGCGGACGCCGAAGCGGCGATCGCGCAAGTCGCGTCCGAACGCGGCGCGCCGTTGTTGCTCGAAGGCCGCGACTGGTCGGTCGCGCCCGACCTTCGGCCCGGGCTCGCCGGCCCGCATCAGCGCCGCAACGCCGGGCTCGCCTGGGCGATGCTCTCGGCGCAGGACGGGCTCAGCGTCTCCCGGACGACGTTCCTCGACGCCATCGCCCACGCCAATTGGCCAGCGCGCTTCGAGCGGCTGGCCGATGGGCCCTTGGCGAGGGGGCTCGCGACCTGGATCGACGGGGCGCACAATCCGGCCGCCGCCGCCGCGCTCGCCGATCTGCTCGCTGACCAGGCGCCGATGCACCTCGTGCTCGGCATCCTCGCCAACAAGGACGCCGAGGCGATCGTCAACGCGCTCGCGCCCCACGCTTTGTCGCTGACCTTCGTGCCAGTGCCCGACCATGCGCATCACGATCCGGCAGAGCTTGCCCGCCGCTTCGGCGGTCGCGCCGCGGCGAGCGTCGAGGGCGCGCTTGCCGAATTGCCCGAGCCGCGGCTGGTCGCCGGCTCGCTCTACCTTGCCGGCGAGGTCCTCGCGGCGAATGGTCAGCTGCCCGACTGAACCGGCTTGCCGGTCTCCTGCTGCGGATGCTCGGCGCGGACGTCGCCGCTGCCCTCGACGCCGGCGCTGCCGATCGACTGGTCGATCAGCCCGGCGCGCATCATGATCCAGAACAGGAGGATGCCGGGGAGCGCGAGAACGGTCGTCAGGAGATAAAAGTTGACGTAGCCGAAGGCGTCAATCAGCGCGCCCGCCGTGGTCCCGGTCAGGAACCGCCCGACGATGCTCGCTGCCGCCGAGATCAAGGCATATTGGGCAGCGGTGAACCTGAGGTCGCACAGCGCCGAGAAATAAGCGACGACGCATACGCCGCCGATTCCGCTGGCGATGTTCTCGAAGCCGATCGCGCCGGCCATGCCGAGGTTGCTATGGCCGCTCATCGCCAGCAGCGCGAAGCTGAAGTTCGACACCGCCATCAGCACCAGGCTGATCAGCACCGACCGCTTCATTCCGAGCTGCGCGTAGAGGATGCCGCCGATGAAGATGCCGATGAGATAAGCCCAGAAGCCGACCCCGACGTCGTACAGCGCGATCTCGTCGTTGCTGAAGCGAAGATCGTCGAACAGCAAGCGGAAGGTTAGATTGGCAAGCGTGTCGCCGATCTTGTGCAGCAGAATGAACAGCAGCACGAGCCACGCGCCCTTGCGCTCGAAGAACTCGACGAACGGCTTCCACACCGCCGCGACCGCATTGCCGACGCCCGGCTTGTTCGACACCCGGTGATGGCGCTGCGGTTCGCCGTAGAACAGCGCGGTCAGCATCGCCGGAAGCGCCAGCGCGGCGCAGGTCAGATAAGCCGCTTCCCAGCCCGAGCGCGCGGCGACCACCAGCGCGATCGCCCCCGCGCCGGCCGAGCCGATGCGCCAGCCATATTGCGACATGCCCGACCCGACGCCGAGCTGGCGCGGCTCGAGGATCTCGATGCGATAGGCATCGATGACGATGTCGAAGCTGGCGCCGGCGACTCCGACGAGGATCGCGGCCGTCACCACCGAACTAATGCTTCCCGTCGGATCGACCAGCGCCAGGTTGACGACCGCGGCGATCACCAACAGGCCGGTGACCAGCATCCACGATACGCGCTGGCCCAGGCGGCCGAGCAGCGGCAGCCGCACGCCGTCCATGATCCACGCCCACAGGAATTTGAAATTGTAGGCGAGGAACACCAGCGTGAAGGCGGTGATCGTCGATTTGTCGATCCCGTCCTGCTTGAGCCGCGTGGTCAGCGTCGCGCCGATCATCGCGTAGGGAAAGCCCGACGAGATGCCGAGGAACAATGCGGCGAGCGGCGCGGCCTCGGTATAAGGCCTGACGCCGGCGGGCAGAGCGGAGCGCCAGCCCCTTGCGTCGTCAGCTGCTCTCGTCGCCGCCATCTCGCTCCCCTCGCCTGTCGCGGCGCGATCCTAGCAGCCGCTCGGACGCTGGCTAGTGGCGGTCATTGCTGCTCGTCGGACAGCGCGAACAGCTCGAGGCCCTTGGGCGCTTTGACCTTGCGCCGCTGCAAATGCTGGTCGACCGATTCGATCGCCCTGCATAATTGACGGTCGGTATAGGGCTTCATCAGGCAGCCGACCGCGACTTCGGCAGCGCTCGGGTGAAAATGTCCGGTCGCGAACAGCGTCGGGACCCCTTTCGACCTGGCGGCCAATGCGAGTTCGACCCCGGTGCGATTTTCGCGAAGCCGGAGGTCGCTCAGGATCAAATGCACCTCTTGGCTTTCGAGAACCTCGAGCGCTTCGTCGATGCCGTCGACCGTCGCGACGATGACATAGCCGGCATCGCCGAGGAAATTTTCGTTGTCGAACGCCGTCAGCGGCTCGTCCTCGACGATGAGGATGCGCTTGACGACCCGCTTACGCTTCCCGAACAGCATCGATACCCCGACCAATGACCTTGCCCCCGCAACGAACGAAGCGAACTCCTGTGCCGCGGTCCCGCGCGAGGCGGCCCGCTGTGCCCGCCGCGCCACAGCAGCGCGAAGCCGGGCCGCAGCGCATCGCCAAGCTTCTCGCCCGCGCCGGAATCGCCTCGCGCCGCGAAATCGAGCGCATGATCGCCGAGGGCCGCATCGCGCTCAATGGCGAAAAGATCACCACGCCCGCGACATTGCTCGAGACCGTCGAAGGCCTGACCGTCGACGGCCGCCCGGTGCGTCCGGCCAAAGCCAGCCGGCTCTATCGCTTCTACAAACCGCAGGGAACGATCACCGCGGCCCACGATCCCAAAGGCAGGGCGACGATCTACGACCGGCTGCCCAAGGGCTTGCCGCGGCTGATGCCGGTCGGCCGCCTCGACTTCATGACCGAAGGGCTGCTGCTGCTCACCAATGACGGCGAGCTCAAGCGGCAGCTGGAACTGCCCAGGTCGCAGGTCGTCCGGACCTATCGGGCCCGAGCGTTCGGCGAGGTCACGCAGGCCGAACTCGAGCGTCTCGCCGAGGGCATCACCATCGAGGGCGTCCATTACGGGTCGATCGACGCCAACCTCGAGCGCCGCACCGGGCGCAATTGCTGGATCGAGATGAGCCTGACCGAGGGCAAGAACCGTGAGGTTCGGCGCGTGCTCGAGCATCTCGGGATGCAGGTCTCGCGCCTGATCCGTACCGCCTACGGACCCTTCACGCTCGCAAGCCTCGAACCCGCCGCGGTGGACGAGGTCGAGACGGGTGAGCTCGGCGAATTCCGCCGGACTCTCAAATGAGGATCATCGCCGGCGAATGGCGCGGGCGGACGATCGAAGCGCCGCCGGGCCAAGCGACCCGCCCGACCGCCGACCGGGTGCGCGAAACCCTGTTCTCGATGCTCGCCAGCCGCATCGGCGGCTTCGAGGCGCTGCGCGTCGCCGACCTGTTCGCCGGCAGCGGCGCGCTGGGGCTCGAGGCGCTGTCGCGCGGCGCCGCGCAGGCGACCTTCGTCGAACGCGACGGCCAGGCCGCCGCCGTCATCGGCCGCAACCTCGACAAGCTCGGCGCGAGCGGCCGCGCGCGCATTGTGCAAACCTCCGCGCTTGCCCTGCCCCCGTCCGATCCGTTCGACCTGGTCTTCGCCGACCCGCCTTACGCGCCCGGTTCGGGGAGCGGCGTCGTCGAGGCCGTGCTCCGCGCCGGCTGGCTGGCGGGCGGCGGCTGGCTGAGCGTCGAGACCGGCCGCGACGACGAGGTCGCGCCCGGCGCGCTCGAAATCGCCGCCATCCGCGACATCGGGCGCGCGCGGCTTACGCTTTTGCGCCGGCCTTCGATTCCTTCGCCGCCCGGCGGATCTCGTCGATCTCGTTGCTGAGCCGCCGGCCGACCGCGGCGGCCGCGGCCTTGCCCGCTTCCTTGACTGCCCGGCCGGCGCGCTTGCCGGTCGCGTCGCCACTCGCGCCGCGGCTGCTGAAGCCGTGCTCGGCCAGCGCCGCGAGCGCGGCGGTCGCCGCGACCGCGACGAGATCGGCGACCAGCGGGCTCTGCAGCAGCTTGATGAAGGCATCGCCCATCGTGTCCTGATCGCCGCCGCTTGCGCGGCGCGGCCTGGCGACGGCCGTCGACTTCGCCTTCGACCCTCGTTTTGCGCTTGTTTTCGTACGAGCCGAGCCGCCCTTTGCCGTCGCTTTCCTCGCCATGTCCGTCTCCTGTGCTTTTGGAAGCTTAACTCCCCGCCCGCCGCGGCGTTTCCGGTCGCGAGCCGTTACGCGATCCGCCGCGGTTGCGGAACCTCGGCGAGCAAGCGGTGCACGTCCTCGCCGAAACACAGGCCTGCGCCAGGCGCGAGGACGGCCGCCGCCCCTGCTGCCGCGCCCAGGCGAAAGGCGCCGAGCGCGTCCCCGCCGCTTGCGAACCCGCAAACCATTCCCGCGACGAAGGCGTCGCCGGCGCCGACCGCGCTGCGCGCATCGACCGGTAGCGCCGGAAGCGCGAACGCGCCGTCGCGATTGACCAGCAGCGCGCCATCGCGACCGAGAGTCACCGCGACGTGCTCGACGCCTCTGCCGTCGACGAGCCGCCGCGCTTCGGCCACCAGCTCCTCTTCGATCGGCAGCGCGCGCCCGGCGAGCTGCTCGAGCTCGCCGCGGCTCGGCTTGACGAGGAAGACGCCGCCCTCGGCGAGCGCGGCGCGCAGCTCCGCGCCCGAGGTGTCGAGGACGATCCGCGCGCCCGAGCCGCGCAGTCGGCCGATCGCGGTCGCATAGACATCGTCCGGGACGCCGTTGGGCAGCGATCCGCTCAGCACGAAATAGTCGCAATCGCCGTCGAGCGCCTCGAGGCCACGGCGCAGTTCCTCGGAGGTTACGTCCGGGCCTTCGGGGACGAAGCGATATTCGAGGCCGGTCGAGCGCTCGTGGACCGTCAGGCTCATCCGCGTGTCGTCCGCGATCCACAGCGGCCGCCGCGCCACGCCCTGCCGGTCGAGCAATTCGTCGAGCACCCGCCCGGTCGCGCCGCCGGCGAGGAACGAGGCCTCGACGACGACGCCAAGCCGGTGCAGCACCCGCGCGACGTTGACCCCGCCGCCCCCCGGGTCCAGCCGCTCGTTGCCCGTGCGCAGCTTGTGCGTCGGGCGGACCTTCTCGGTCTCACTCGACACGTCGATCGAGGGGTTGAGAGTCAGCGTCCGGACCGCGAGGCG
>DASTID010000060.1:0-9525 GCA_035717905.1 Sphingomicrobium sp.
AACGCTCGGGCGAGCTGCTCGAGCGGGCGATCCTCGCGTTCTCGGCGGTCAACGGCGCCGACACCAACGACACGCTGCAGGCGACCGAGACCAAGACGTCGCCGCTGCTCTCGCAGCACCGCGACTTCCTCTATCTCAACGGCAAGCTGTTCGGCCGCGTCAAATATCTCCACGACCACCAGGCCGAGCTCAACCTCAATCCCGAGCAGGCCAAGCTGCTTGACGTCTACTACAAGGAATTCGTCCACTCGGGCGCCGAGCTGCCGGCCGACAAGCAGGCGCAGCTCAAGGCGATGAACACCCGACTGAGCACGCTCGAGACCGAGTTCAGCCAGAAGCTGCTCGCCGCCGCCAAGGCCGGCGCGCTGCACATCGCCGACAAGGCCGCGCTGGCGGGTCTGTCCGAGCAGCAGCTCGCCGCCGCCGCCGAGGCCGCCAAGGACCGCAAGGTCGCGGGCTATGTGCTGCCACTGCAGAACACGACGCAGCAGCCGACGCTCGATTCGCTGTCGAGCCACGCGACCCGCCAGAAGCTGTTCGAGGCGAGCCTCAACCGCGCCGAGCATGGCGACAAGAACGACACCCGCGCGGTGATCAGCGAGATCGCCCAGCTGCGCGCCAAAAAGGCCGCGCTGTTCGGCTATCCGACCTTCGCCGATTACAATCTCTACGACCAGATGGCGAAGGACCGCGCGACCGCGGTCGGCTTCCTCGACCGGCTCGCGCCGGCGGTCGCTGCCAAGGAGCAGCGCGAGTGGGCCGACATCGTCGCGCTCGCCAAGTCGCAGGGCGCGGACTTCGCGCCGACCGCGGCCGACTGGAACTATTACGCCGAGCAGATCCGCAAGCAGCGCTATGCGCTCAACAACGACGAGCTGAAGCCCTATTTCGAGATTCACAAGGTGCTGACCGACGGCGTCTTCTACGCCGCCAACCAGCTCTACGGCCTGACTTTCAAGGAACGGCACGATTTGCCGACGTGGAACCCGGACATGATGACCTTCGAGGTCATCGACGCCGACGGCAAGCCGCTGGGCCTGATGTATTTCGATTATTGGAAGCGCGACAACAAGGCGGGCGGCGCGTGGATGTCGAACCTCGTCGAGCAATCCTATCTGCGCGGCACCAAGCCGGTCATCTACAATGTCGCCAACTTCACCAAGCCGGCGCCGGGCCAGCCCGCGCTGATCAGCTACGACGACGTGAACACGATGTTCCACGAGTTCGGCCATGCGCTGCACGGCCTGTTCGCGGCGCAGACCTATCCGACGCTGTCGGGCACCAACGTCGCGCGCGACTTCGTCGAGTTCCCGTCGCAGTTCAACGAGAATTGGGCGCTCGATCCCAAGATCCTGCCCCATTACGCGGTCCATTATCAGACCGGCCAGCCGATGCCGCAGGCGCTGATCGACAAGATCAAGCGCTCGCAGACGTTCAACCAGGGCTATCTGGTCGGCGAGGCGCTCGAGGCGGCGCGGCTCGACCTCGACTGGCATTCGCTGGCCGCCAACACGCCGCGGCAGGATGTCGACAAGTTCGAGACGCGGTCGCTGGCCGCGAGCGGGTTCGACGTCGCCGACGTGCCGCCGCGCTACCGCTCGAGCTATTTCCTGCACATCTGGAGCAACGGCTATTCGGGCAGCTATTACGCTTATGCGTGGACCCGGATGCTCGGCCAGGACGCGTTCAACTGGTTCGAGACCCATGGCGGCCTGACGCGCGCCAACGGCCAGCGCTTCCGCGACATGGTGCTGTCGCGCGGCAACACCGAGGATTATGCCGGCATGTATCGCGCTTTCACTGGCCACGATCCCGAAATCCAGCCCTATCTCGATTATTACGGGCTGGCCGGTGGAACCGCCGTCCCGGCCCCGGTGCCGGCGCCGCTGCCCGAAGCGACTCCGTCGCCGACCGAGCGCGGAAAATAATGCGATGATCCGCCAGCTCGACGACCGGACCCTGGTGAGCGGCCAGATCGCTCCCGGGGACGTCGCCGCGCTGGCGGAGCAACATGGCGTGACCGTGCTGGTCAACAACCGGCCCGACGGCGAGGAGGCCGGGCAACCGCTCGCCGCCGACATCGAGGCCGCCGCGCAAGCCGCCGGAATCGCCTATCGCTTCGTCCCGATCATCCGCGGCATCGGCCCGGCCGACGTCGAGGCGATGCACGACGCGCTGCGCGAAACGGGGGACGGCAAGATGCTCGCCTTCTGCCGCTCGGGAACGAGGTCGGCGCTCGCCTGCGCGCTCGCTCATCGCGCAGCGGGCGCGGCCCGCGAAGAAGTCGAGCAACGACTGGGCGCGGCCGGGTTCGACACCGGCCCGATCGCGCACCTGCTCTAGGAAAGCCGCCCTTCGAGGGCGCTTACCACGGCACCACGTCGCCGGCGGCGATCTCGTCGGCGCGTGGCGCGCGGCCGAGCATCGCGTTGCGATGCGGGAAGCGGCCGAACCGCTCGATGATGTCGTGGTGCTTGTGCGCGTAATCGAGCTGCTTTTGGTCGCCGAGCGCGGTGAACAGCAGCAGCGACCGGTTCTGGTCGGCGATGTTCTCGCTGTGCTGGAAGGGCATGTAGAGGAAGCCGCGCTCCCGCGGTTCGAGCTGGTCGTCGAAACCGCGCTCGACCGCGCCTTTGGCAATCGCCAGCGCGAGCGGGTCGGTCGCGAATTGCTCGGCATCGCCCCTGAACATATTGCGCGGGAACTGGTCGAACAGGATCACGCCGGCGAGCGCGGTCAGCGGATCGCCGAGGAAAGCATCGGCCGGCAGGTGCCGCTTCTCGGCCCACGGCTTGAGGAAGCGCTGCTTGATCCGGTGATCGAGCTCGGGCGGCCCGCGCCACCATTGCTTCGGGTCGAGCCCGAACCAGAATTTCAGGGCGTCCGCGCGCCAATCGTCGCTCAAGCGGCGGTGCCTCCGACGGTCAGGCCGTCAATCAGCAGGGTCGGCTGACCGACGCCCGCGGGCACGCTCTGGCCGCCCTTGCCGCACACGCCGACGCCTTCGTCGAGCGCGAGGTCGTTGCCGATGCCCTTGACGCGGGTCAGCACGGTCGGCCCGTCGCCGATCAGCGTCGCGCCCTTGACCGGCTCGACGATTTTCCCGCCGCGAATGCGGTACGCCTCGGTGCACGAAAAGACGAACTTGCCGCTGGTGATGTCGACCTGCCCGCCGCCGAAGCTTTTCGCGTAGATGCCGTCCTTGACCCGTTCGACCAGCTCCGCGGGATCGTCCGTGCCGGCGAGCATGAAGGTGTTGGTCATGCGCGGCATCGGCGCGTGGGCGAAGCTTTCGCGGCGGCCGTTGCCGGTCGGTGCCATGCCCATCAGCCGGGCGTTGAGCCGGTCCTGCAAATAGCCTTTGAGGATGCCGTCCTCGATAAGCACCGTGCGGCCGGTCGGCGTGCCCTCGTCGTCGATGGTCAGCGACCCGCGCCGTCCCGCGATCGCTCCATCGTCGACCACGGTGACGCCCGGCGCCGCGACCCGCTCGCCGATCCGTCCCGAGAACGCCGAGGTGCCCTTGCGGTTGAAATCGCCTTCGAGCCCGTGGCCGACCGCTTCGTGGAGCAGCACGCCGGGCCAGCCGGAACCGAGCACGACCGGCATTTCGCCGGCCGGCGCGGCGACGGACTCGAGGTTGATCAGCGCTTGGCCGAGCGCGATGTCGATGGCGCGGTTCCACTCGGCCTCGTCGAACAAGCGCCCGTAGAGATAGCGGCCGCCGAGCCCGTGATAACCGGTCTCGCGCCGCCCGTTCTGCTCGGCGACGATCTGCACTCCGAGCCGGACCAGCGGCCGCACGTCATGCGCGACGAAGCCGTCGGCGCGGACGATGTCGATCACGCTCCAACTCGCCGCGAGCATCGCGCTGACCTGCACCACTCGCGGGTCGCGCGCCCGGGCCGCGGCGTCGATCCGCTGGCACAGGGCAACCTTCTCGGCAAAGGGCAGGAGGCCGAGCGGATCGTCGGCGCCGTACATTGCCTGGTTGGTGCGCGGCGGCGGCTGGGCCGGGCCGCCGCTCGCCGAGCCGAGCAAGGTCAAGGTCGAGGCGGCACGCGAGATCGCCGCTTCGCTGATCTCGTTGGCATGGGCGAACGCCGTCGTCTCGCCGGTCACGCCGCGCAGGCCGAAACCCGAGCTGGTATGATAGTCGGCGGTCTTTAGCCGGCCGTCGTCAAAGCCGAACGCCTCGCTGGCGCTATATTGCAGGTAGAGCTCGCCGTCGTCGCAGCCGGCGAGATGGCTTGCCGCAAGCTGCCGCGCGCGCTCCGGCTCGAGGCTGCGGTACAGGAACCGGCGCGGATCGGCGGCGGTCATGCCGCCTGGTTGTCCGCGGGCCCCCCGATGAGAATGAAGCGCCGATCGCAATAGCCGCATTCGACGAAGCCCAGCTCCGGGTCCATGCGCAGGAAGACGCGGGGGTGACCGAGGTCGGGTGAGACTTCGCCCGAGCCGTCGCACGCGACCTGGACGCTCGACACGCGGAAAATTTCGGGAGGCGGCGGGCCGGGCATGGCGCGGAGGTAGCAACGCCCTCCGCGCGCTTCAACCGCCGATGCGCCGCCTAGAGATAGACGGCGGTCACGTCGAAGGTGGCGTCGTACAGCCCCTCGGGCTGGTTGGCGTTGATCATGATCGTGCCGCCGATGCCGAAGAAGAAGGCGCGGGTCGCGCCGATCGTCCGGATCGGCGATCCTTCGAGCGTCAGACCGAGCACCGTGATCTTGTCGGCGGGATTGGTCGTGCTGACCAGCTCGGCCGGCGGCGTGATGGCGATCACGATCTGCTGGTTGGGCGAGCCGGCGCCGGCGAAGCGCGCGCGTTTGCCGACGTCGCTCGGAGCTCCGGTGACGCCGCCGGCGAAGCTGCGCGCGCCGCTGGTCGCGTTGATGCTCACCGTGCCCGACAGCGACGATGGAATGACGCTGCCGAACTCGAGATCGTCGAGCTTGGTCAGGCTCAGCGGCACCAGGATCAGCGCGCGGCCGCCGGCATCGGTAGAGGCGGCGACGGGCGCGGCCGCGGCGGGCGCGGCAACGGCCGCCATCGCGGCCGCGATCAGATATTTGGACATACTCACTCGGCATGCTCCTCGCGCCGTTCGACAAGTGAGTATCGCCGAGCCCGTCTCACTAGCGCTTCAAGATATAGGGTTGATGTAAAATTTACCCTAACGCGCGCGAGATTCCTCGAAGTCGGGCAAGCACTTAAGCGTTCACCATCAGCGCGCTCTTTACCCTGTCCGCTTGTCGCTCGGACGGCCCGCCCTTATGCCCGCCGCGCCATGGACGAGCCCGCGATCCGCATCGATGCGCTGAACAAGACGTACGCCGCCAAGGGGATGCAGCCCAAACGGGCGCTCAAGGACGTCAGCTTCGACGTGCCGCGCGGGCAGATTTTCGGCCTGCTCGGCCCCAACGGCGCGGGCAAGTCGACGTTGATCAACATCCTTGCCGGGCTGGTGACCAAGACCGGCGGCACCGTCACCGTGTGGGGCTTCGACATCGACGAGCACCCGCGCAACGCCAAACGCTCGATCGGCGTCGTGCCGCAGGAGATCATCTTCGACCCCTTCTTCACCCCGCGCGAGACCCTCGAGATCCAGGCGGGTCTCTATGGAATCGCAAAGGCGGATCGCAAAAGCGACGAGCTGCTCGCGGCGATGCACCTCAGCGACAAGGCGAACGCTTATTCGCGCACGCTGTCTGGCGGCATGAAGCGGCGGCTGCTGGTCGCCAAGGCGATGGTCCATTCGCCGCCGATCCTCGTGCTCGACGAGCCGACCGCCGGAGTCGACGTCGAGCTCCGGCGGCAATTGTGGGATTATGTGCGGAGGCTCCACCGCGAGGGGGTCACGATCGTCCTGACGACCCATTATCTCGAGGAAGCCGAGCAATTGTGCGACCGCATCGCGATCATCCATAATGGCGAGGTGGTCGCCAACGAACCGACCCGCGAGCTGGTCGCGCGGGCCCAGGAGAAAGCCGTGGTGGTCACCTTCGACCGCGATATCGCCGCGGTGCCGGCCAGCCGCTGCTTCGAGAATATCGCGCTGATCGACGAACGCACGCTGGAGATCATTTACCGCAAGGACCGGGTGAACGCCGGCGAAGTGCTCGCCGCGCTGGCCGACGAAGGCCTCTCGATCGTCGACGTGACGACCCGCGATCCCGACCTCGAGGACGTATTCCTGAGCCTCGTCTCGGGCGAGCGGGACGCCGCATGAAGACCTCCGCCGACGTCATCATCGTCGGCTCCGGCGCGGCAGGGCTGACGGCGGCACTCAACCTCGCCGAGACGCACACGGTCGCGGTGCTCGCCAAGGGCGCGCTCGGCGACAGCGCCAGCGCCCGCGCGCAGGGCGGCATCGCCGCGGTGCTCGAGGAGGGCGACAGCTTCGAGGCCCACGTCAACGACACGATGATCGCGGGCGCCGGGCTCAACGACCAGCGCGTCGTCGAGCATGTCGTCAGCCGCGCGCCGGCGGCGATCGCGCGGCTGATCGAGCTGGGCGTGCCGTTCGCCAGCGAGAACGGCGCGCTGCACCTGACTCGCGAAGGCGGGCACAGCCACCGCCGCATCGTGCACGTCGCCGACGCCACCGGCTGGGCGATTGCCCAAGCGCTCGAAAGCGCCGCCGCGAAACATCCTAACATCCGGCTGGTGCCCGACATGGTCGCGATCGACCTCGTCACCGGCCGCCACGCTAGCCATTTCTCGACCAGCGGCGCGGTCCACGGCCTCTACGCCTACAACCGCAAGAAGAAGCGGGTCGAAACGCTGACCGCCAAGGCGACGATCCTCGCCACCGGCGGCGCCGGCCGCGCCTACCTCTATTCGACCGCGCCGCGCGGCGCGACGGGCGACGGGATCGCGATGGCGTGGCGGGCGGGCTGCCGCGTCTCCAACATGGAGTTCATGCAGTTCCATCCGACCTGCCTCTACAATTTGCAGGTCAAGAACTTCCTGATCACCGAGGCGGTGCGCGGAGAGGGCGGGATCCTCAAGCACCCGCAGACCGGACACCGCTTCATGCCCGACTACGACCCGCGCGGCGAGCTCGCGCCGCGCGACATCGTCGCCCGCGCGATCGACCATGAGATCAAGCGCGACGGGCTCGATTACGTCCACCTCGACATCTCGCACCGCGAGCCCGAGTTCGTGAAGGCGCATTTCCCCAACATCCACGACAAGCTGCTCGGGCTCGGCATCGACATCACCAGGGAGCCGATCCCGGTGGTGCCGGCGCAGCACTACACCTGCGGCGGCGTGGTCGTGGACCTCGACGGCCGGACCGACGCGCGCGGCCTCTATGCCGCGGGCGAAGTGACCCAGTCGGGCCTGCATGGCGCCAACCGCCTCGCCTCCAACAGCCTGCTCGAATGCCTGGTGTTCGGCGAGGCGTCGGCCAGGCACATCGCCGCCAGTTTCGCCGAGCTTCCCGACGTGCCGCAAATCCGCGCCTGGGACGAAAGCCGGGTGACCGACAGCGACGAGGAGGTGGTGATCGCCCAGACCTGGGGCGAAATCCGCCGCTTCATGTGGAACTATGTCGGCATCGTCCGCACCACCAAGCGGCTCGAGCGCGCCAAGCACCGGATCGACCTGCTGCGCCGCGAAGTGAACGACTATTACAAGAACTTCCGCGTGACTCCCGACCTGATCGAGCTTCGCAACCTGGTCGAGGTCGCCGACCTGATCATCCGCAGCGCCCTGTCGCGGCACGAAAGCCGCGGGCTGCATTACACGCTCGACTTTCCCGACATGGCCGCCAACCCGCGCGACACCATCCTCGTGCCTTAGGCCCGCGATTTCCCGTCCCGCACTTCCTGTCGCTCCCGCCCCATTATTCGATCGCTGTCGCGAGCCTGGTCGACCACGGCTGGCAGACGTTCCAGAACTTCCGGACGCTGTCCTGACCCCGTTGCCACCCCGGAACAAAGGACGCCCGCAGCGCGTAATGCCGCCTTGAGAGCCGGAGCGAACGGCTCCGGTTTGGACCAACGACAGGGGATCTCCCGATGAAAGCGATCACAATTCTTGCCGTTGCCGCCGGCCTTGGCGCGCTTGCCGCGTGCAACCAGAGCCCGCAGGAGCAGCAGGCGGACAATATCGAGGCCAACGCCGAAAACACCGCCGACATGATCGAGGCCAATGGCGCCAACGCCTCGGACGTGATGCAGGCCAACGCCGAGAACACCGCCGACGCGGTGCGCGAGGCCGGCGAGAACACCGCCGACCAGGTGCGCGACAGCAGCGACGCCGACGGCAACAGCGCCGACGACGGCCAGTAAAGGCTAACGTCCAGGCCGCCCGCACGCAGATGGCCTGGCGGAAGGGCGCCCCGCGACGGGCGCCCTTTTCGCATGCGGGGCTCAATCGTCGGCATGGAACTCGAGCAGGTCGCCCGGCTGGCAATCGAGCGCCGCGCAGATCGCCTCGAGGGTGGAGAAGCGGATCGCGCGCGCCTTGCCGGTCTTGAGGATCGACAGGTTGGCGAGCGTGATGTCGACCCGGCCGGCGAGGTCGGTCAGGGTCATCCGCTTGTCGTGCAGCAGGTCGTCGAGCTTGACCGCGATGGCCATCAGATGGTGCCCTCGAGGTCCTCGCGCATGAGCGTGCCTTCGGCGAACACCCGCGCGAGGACGAACGTCAGGATCACCGCGAGCCAGCCGTTGACCGAGAAGCCGGCGTCGAGATGGATTGGGTGCTCGGGCGTGGACAGCGACGTGCCGATGGCGCCGATCATCATCCCGATCAGCTGCAGGGCGAGCAGCAGCCAGGCAATGGCGTTGAGCCGATACGCGTTGGCGGCGACGAACGGGTCGCCGGCACGGACGGTGCCGATCATTGCCAGCAGCCGCCGAAGGATCGGGAAATTGACGGCGATGGCAAGGAGCCCGAGGGCGGCGATCGCGCGCATGCCGATCATCATGCGTTGCGCGTCGGGATAGTCGGCGACGCCGAGCGCGCGCATCGTCCACGGCTCGTCGATGAACGTATATGCGAGCAGCGCGAGGATGCCCGCGCCGAACAGCCAGTTGAGGACGACGAGGATGCGCAGCGTCACAAAAGCGGTGGGCAGGGCAAGGGAATGTTTCATCGGAAGCTCCCGGTTGTTTATTGATAAACGATAATATACTTATCGTTTATCGACAAGCCCTATTCTCGGAATGGTCGAAAGAATTAGGTCCTCTCCCTAACTTGGGATGAGCTTCCTTCCCGCCGCCACCCTGCTAAACCCGCCGCCTCATGTCCGACACCGAAACGACCGAAGCACCGGCAGTCGGCGCCGCCGCGCCCGACGCCCAGCCCCACCTCTACCTCGTCGACGGGTCGAGCTACATCTTCCGCGCCTATCACCGGCTGCCGCCGCTGACCAACCGCCACGGCCAGCCAGCCGGCGCGGTCTATGGCTATACGACCATGCTGTGGAAGCTCGCCGGCGACCTGTCGCGCGCCGACGGCCCGACGCACATGGCGGTCATCCTCGACGCGTCGGAATCGACCTTCCGCAAC
>DASTID010000061.1:0-16826 GCA_035717905.1 Sphingomicrobium sp.
GCCGCCGCCCTTGACCGTCGCCTCGACGTCATACTGGCCCTTGCGGTCGGTGACGTCGAACACCTGGTTGATGATCAGCCGGAGCGTCGGACGCGCGAAATAGACTTCCTGCTCGCGGCCGTTGATCACGATCTTGCCCGAGCCGGGCTTGAGCCAGACGCGCGCGACCGCGTCCTTGCGGCGGCCGGTCGCATAGGCCCGGCCCTGCTTGTCGAGCTGCTGCTCGCGCAGCACGGCCTGAATCTGCGGGCCCTGGGTCGAAACGCCCTGGTCGTCGCCGGCCGGAGCCGGCTCGGCGGCCTCCGCCGGCGCGGCGTCGGCGGCAGGCGCTTCGGCGACCGCCGGAGCCTCGGGCTTCGGGCTGGTCAGCTCCCCGAGGTCGGAGAGAGACTTCTTGTCGGACTTCTTCTCGGCCATCTTATGCGCCCACCTTGTTCTTGCGGTTCATGCCCGCGACGTCGAGGGTTTCGGGGTTCTGGCCGCCGTGCGGGTGCTCGGCGCCGGTGTAGACGTGCAGCGCGCGCATCTGGTCGCGGCCGAGCGGCCCGCGCGGGATCATGCGCTCGACGGCCTTCTCGAGGATGCGCTCGGGAAAGCGCCCTTCGAGCACCTTGCCGGCGGTCACGCCCTTGAGTCCGCCGGGAAAGCCGGTGTGCTTGTAATAGATCTTCTGCTCGAGCTTGCGGCCGGTGAAGCGGATCTTGTCGGCGTTGACGACCACGACATGGTCGCCGCAGTCGACGTGCGGCGTGAAGCTGGCTTTATGCTTGCCGCGCAGGATGTTGGCGATGATCGTCGCGACGCGGCCGACGACCAGGCCGTCGGCGTCGATCAGGTGCCATTTCTTCTCGACCTCGCGCGGCTTGGCCGACTTGGTCGTCTTCATCAGCGCCTTCATGGCGTGGGACCTCTTCCTAATGAGAAAGGCGACGCGTTGGGAGCGCCGCCGTCGGCCGCCTATTCGCGGGCGAGGTCCGAAAAGTCAAGCAAAAGCGGGCGGTTCCCGACGGGTAAAATCATACCTTCATGCCGGTGATGACGCCGCCGCAACGACTGGAACGCCCGGGTCGCGCCGCCGGTTGTGACGCATATAAAACGGAGGAATATGACATGTATATCGGTATTGGCGGAATTCTGCTGCTGATCCTCATCCTGTGGCTGCTCGGCGTCATCTGACGGGGCTCCGGAGGCGGCGCCGGGACGCGGCACTGCCGTAAAATCGGCGGTCAGCAATCTGGCGTTCAGGAATCGCCGATAGCTTGAAGGGCGTCACTTACATCAGATGTTGGAGGACGTTTGATGGGTAGATTGCCCATGCTCGCTATTGCCTGTTCCGCCGCCGCGCTGCTCGCCGGGAGCGCGCTTGCCGCCCAACCCAAATCGCATGTCATGGACGTGCCGCTGCCGAGCGGCGGAGTCGCCCACGTAGAATATGTCGGCGACGTCGCTCCCACGGTGACGGTCGAGCCGGCGCGCGACGCGTGGGGCGCGATGGCCGTTCCGGGATTCGGCAATATTGGCCGGATGATCGAGGACATGAACCGCCGCACCGCCGAAATGATGCGCCGGGCCCAGCAAATGCCGCGCCGTCCGCTCGGCCCCGGGCTCAACATCGCCTCCTATGGCGCCGCGCCCGCCGGGACCAGCAGCGTCAGCGTGGTGTCGGTGAGCAACGGTTCGGGCACCTGCACGCGGACCACCGAAGTGGTCGGGCAGGGCGCCGGCAAGCCGCCCAAGGTGACGAGCAGAGTCACCGGCGATTGCTCGGGCGCAAGCGCGCCGGCGGCACCCGCGCCGCTCAACCGGACCTGATCGGAGCGCCTGCCGCCGCAGTCCCTGAAAAACGGCGCAGTCGCGCGTTGCCTCGGGCGCAACGGGCCACTAGTCAGCCGGAGCGCCGACCATTCGAGTCCGAAGGAAGAGCAGCCGCGAAGTGCCGAGACGGGTCAAGGATTTCATCGACATCAGCGAGTATACCTCGCTCGACGACCTGATCCGCTATCTGGAAACGATCCGCGACAACCTCCCCGAGGGATGCGACGCGGAGATGAAGATCCGCGGCGACGACGTGTTCGGGCGGCGGCTGACGATCACCTACTTCCGCGAGCAGACCCCCGAGGAAGCCGAGCTCGAGGCGAAATATTCGGGCGTCGATGAAGAAGACGCGACGATCGAGCAGCTGCGGCGCAAGCTCGACGAAGTCCCGTACAAGCTGGGGCAGGCCAAGCGCGCCTCGAGCTGAAGCACGGCCCCGCCAGCGTCGGTCCGCCGTGGAGCGATTCGCGGCGCCGGCGATTGACGCTCGATGTGGAACGCATTCGGCATCATCGCCGGCGCGGTGATCGCCCTGATGACGCTGCGCGACGTGTTCGAGACGGTCGTGGTGCCGGGCGGCAGCAAGGCGACGCTGCGCGTCACCCACCGGCTGGTGTTCGTGTTCCTGCCGGTGTGGAAGATCGGGCGCCGCGGCGGCGGCATCTCGACCAATTTCGCGCCGTTCATTCTGGTCGCGTCGTTCGTCATCTGGATGGCGCTGCTCGCGGTCGGATTCGGCCTGATGGCCTATGCGCTGCGCCATTCGTTCGAGCCGCCGCTGCGCAGCTTCTTCGATGCGCTGTACCTGACCGCGAGCAGCCTGGTCACGGTCGGCCTGAGCGCAACTGACGCGACTGGCCCGGCGCGCTGGGTGATCATCGGCGCCGGCTTTTGCGGCCTGGCGGTGATGACCATGGCCGTCACTTATTTGCTCGAGGTGCAGAACAGCGTCGCCACGCGCGACACGGGGATCATCAAGCTCAACACCTCGGCCGGCGACCCGCCGAGCGCAGTGGCGATGCTCGAAAATTATGCGTCGACCGGCAACCGCGGCGAGCTCGCCCGCTTCCTGCGCGAGGCGCGCGACTGGTGCACCGCCGTGGGGCAAAGCCATTCGTCGCACCCGTCGTTGATCTATTTCCGCTCGGTCGCGACCGGCTCCGGGTGGCCGGCGGCGCTCGGCGTCTTGCTCGACCTCGCGCTGTTCGCGCACGCGGTGATCGACGACGACGCGCTGCGCGGGCCGGCGGTGCTGCTGCGCGCCGACGGACTGCGGATGAGCCGAGAGCTGGCGAATATGGCGCGGCTCGAGCCGGCGATCGAGGAAACCAGCGAGGACGAGCTGCGCGAGGCCGGGCGCAGGCTCGAAGCCGCCGGTTACAGGCTCAAGGGCGGCATCGACTGGCTCCAGCTGATCCACGAGCGGCGGCGCAACAGTGAGTGGGTGACGCCGATGGCCGACCATCTCGGCAAGCCTTCAGCGCCGTTGCTGCCGGGCGCGCCGCGGACGGGCTAGGCGACGCTGTCCTCGACCCAGTCGGCGTAGGCGGCGAGGATCTTGTCGATGGGCCAGGTGACGACGCACGGCACGTCATAGCTGTGCATGTCGGCAATGCGGGCGACCAGCGCGTCGGCGCGGTCGTCGCTGGTCTTGAAGATCGCCGCGACCTCGCCGGCGGTCTCGACCGCGCCTTGCCAGCGGTAGATCGACTGGACGGGCCCGAGGATGTTGACGCAGGCGGCGAGGCGTTGCTCGACCATGGCGCGGCCGATGCGCTCGGCCTCCTCGGCGTCGGCGAACACAGCGTAGACGGAGACGACGCTCATCGCCGGCCGATCTCGTGCGCGCCCCAGACGGTGCTTGCCAGCAGCAGTGCGCCGACCGCCTGGTGGAGCGCGGCGAGCCAGATCGCGACTCCCGTGAGCACCGTCAGGACGCCGAGGATGACTTGCGTTCCGAACGCCGAATGGATCGCGATCGAGGCCGGCCGCGCGCCGGAAATTTTGCGGACCTTGCGCGCGAACAGGACCATCGCGGCGACTACCGCCCATGCCCACCAGCGGTGGATGAAATGGACGAGATAGGGGTCGTTGGCGAGCGCCCAGCCGACCCCGCGGCTCCAGTCGACTCCGGCCGGGAAGAAGCGGCCGAGCATGTCGGGCCAGGTGTTCGCGACCTGTCCGGCGTTGAGGCCGGCGACCCAGGCGCCGAAGAGCAGCTGGACGTAGAGGATGGCGAGGGTCGCCACGGCCGCGAGGGTGAGGCGCGACGGACGGTCGTCGCCGGTCTTCGCGAGGCGTCTCAGGTCGAGCGCGACCCAGATCAACGCGCCCATGATGGTCAGCGCGAGCAGCAGGTGGGCCGACAGGCGGAAGTGGCTGACGTCGGTGCGCTGCGACAGGCCGGATTCGACCATGTACCAGCCGAGCGCCCCCTGCAGCCCGCCGAGGACGAGCAGCCCGACCATCTTCCATCCGTAACCCCTGGGGATCGCGCGGCGGATGGCGAACCACAACAGGCCCGCGCCGAACACCAGGCCGATCAACCGCCCGAGCAGACGGTGGACGAACTCCCACCAGTAGATGTGCTTGAAGGTGGCGAGCGTCATGCCCGCCGGCCCGTTGATCTCCCGAAATTCGGGGATCCGCTTGTAGAGGTCGAACGCGCGCACCCAGTCGGCGTGGGTCAGCGGCGGAATCGCGCCCGCGATCGGCTGCCATTCGGTGATCGAAAGGCCGCTTTCGGTCAGGCGGGTGATGCCGCCGACGACAACCATCGCGAACACCATCGCGGCGACGATCAGGAACAGGTTCGACAGCGCCCGGGGCCGCGAATGGCCGCCGAGCGAGCGCGATTTCGCTGGAGAAACGGCCTGGTCCATTGGCGTGCGCCTATGCGCCGGGGCTCCGGGCCGGGCAAGGCGCGCGCCCCGCGAATGTTATGTTGTAACTTCGCGAGCGTTGCCTTATATCGCCCGCACAATGCTCCAGCTGTCGATCCCGAGCGGCCGGCTCGACCGGATTGCGATGGGCTTGTCGGGCCTGTGCCTGGTCCATTGCGTCGCGACCGCGGTCCTGCTTGGCCTGCTGGCCTCGGCCGGCGGGTTCCTCGGACAGCCGATCATCCACGAAGTCGGGCTGACGCTAGCGATGGTCCTCGGCTCGATCGCGCTCGGGCGCGGCATCGTCGAACATGGCTTCATGATGCCGAGCGCGGTCGGCGCGCTGGGCCTGGGCGTGATGGCCGGAGCGCTCAGCCTGCCGCACGACGGGCGCGAGGCAATGTACACCGTCGCCGGGGTGATGATCCTCGCGCTCGGCCATCGTCTCAACGTCCTGGCGTCCGAATAGGATCGCGGCTTGCCCGCCGCACACGCGGGGTCTAGGCGAAACTTCCGGAAGGTCCATGGCCCGACACGATCACCAGCTCCACCACGGCGACGCGCTCAAGAGCGCGGCGCGCGACCGGCTGACGCGCGAGGGCGAGCAGTGGACCGACATGCGCGCCGCGGTGTTCGACGCGCTCGCCAGCTTCGACAAGCCGGCGAGCGCCTATGACATCGCCGAGGCGGTATCGAACGCCGAAGAGCGCCGCGTCGCCGCCAACAGCGTTTATCGCATCCTCGACCTGTTCGTGAACGCCAATTTGGCGCGACGGGTCGAGAGCGCCAACGCCTATGTCGCCAACGCGCACCCCGACTGCCTTCACGACTGCATCTTCCTGATCTGCGACCAGTGCGGGCAGACGGTGCATATCGACGACGACCAGCTGTCGGGCGGCGTGCGCGAGGCGGCGAAAAGCGCCGGCTTCTCGGCGCCGCGGCCGGTGATCGAAGTGCGCGGCACCTGCGGGGACTGCGAAAACGACGGCTGAGCAAGTCGTGAGCAAACGCTGAAAAGTGCGCCGGGACCGGCGCTGCGGGTGACATCGCGGGGGCATCCGCGTAAGTGCCTCGGCCGATGAGCGACCGTCCCGAAACACCGCTGCTCGACACCGTCAGCTTCCCGAGCGACATCCGCGCGCTGACCAAGGATCAGCTGCCCGAGCTCGCCGACGAGCTGCGGCAGGAAGTGATCTCGGCAGTCTCGGTCACCGGCGGTCATCTCGGCGCGGGGCTTGGAGTGGTCGAGCTGACGGTCGCGCTCCACTATGTGTTCGACACGCCGACCGACCGGTTGATCTGGGACGTCGGCCACCAGGCTTACCCGCACAAGATCGTCACCGGACGCCGCGACCGCATCCGCACGCTGCGCCAGGGCGGCGGGCTGTCGGGGTTCACCCGTCGGTCCGAGAGCGAATATGATCCGTTCGGAGCAGCGCACAGCTCGACCTCGATCTCCGCCGCGCTCGGCTTCGCGATCGCCAACAAGCTGTCGGGCGACCCGCATCGCGCGATCGCGGTGATCGGCGACGGCGCGCTTTCGGCCGGCATGGCCTATGAAGCGATGAACAATGCCGAGGCCGCCGGCAACCGCCTGATCGTCATTTTGAACGACAACGACATGTCGATCGCGCCGCCGGTCGGATCGCTAAGGAACGCGCTGGCGCGACTGGTCAGCTCGAACAAATATCTGGCTCCGCGCAAGATGGCGCAGCGGGTGGCGCGGGCGATGCCCGACGCGATCCACGACTGGGCCCGCAAGGTCGAGGAATATACCCGCGGCTGGATCACCGGCGGGACGCTGTTCGAGGAGCTCGGCTTTTATTATGTCGGTCCGGTCGACGGACACGACGTGCGCGCGCTGGTCGAGGTTCTCGAGAATGTCCGCGACGCCGAGATCGGCCCGATGCTGGTCCACGTCGTGACGCAGAAGGGCAAGGGCTACGCGCCGGCCGAGAACAGCGCCGACAAATATCACGGCGTGGTCAAGTTCGACGTCGTGTCGGGGGTGCAGGCGAAGGCGGCCGCGGGCGCGCCGAGCTATACCAGCGTCTATGCCAAGGCGCTGTCGAACGAGATGGCGCGCGACGAGAAGGTCGTCGCGATCACTGCCGCGATGCCTTCGGGGACCGGGCTCGACAAGGTCGCTGAGGCTTTCCCCGAGCGCACGTTCGACGTCGGCATCGCCGAGCAGCATGCGGTGACGTTCGCGGCGGGGCTAGCAGCGCAGGGCTACCGGCCGTTCGCGACGATCTATTCGACCTTCCTGCAGCGCGCCTACGACCAGGTGGTCCACGACGTCGCGATCCAGAATTTGCCGGTGCGCTTCGCAATGGACCGGGCGGGGCTGGTCGGGGCGGACGGCGCGACCCACTGCGGCGCCTTCGACCTCGCTTACCTCTGTACATTGCCGAACTTCACGGTGATGGCGGCGGCCGACGAGGCCGAGCTTACCCACATGGTGCACACCATGGCGCAACATGACTCGGGGCCGATCGCGGTGCGCTATCCGCGCGGCGAGGGCACGGGCGTTCCGCTTCCCGCCGAGCCGCAAGCGCTCGAGATCGGCAAGGGGCGCATTGTCCGCGAGGGCAAGAAGGTCGCGATTCTGTCGCTTGGGACCCGGCTGGCGGAAGCCGAGAAGGCCGCCGACCAGCTCGACGCCAAGGGGCTGTCGACCACGGTCGCCGACCTGCGCTTTGCCAAGCCGCTCGATGGCGCGCTGATCCGCCGACTGATGGCGACGCACGATGTGGTGGTGACGGTCGAGGAGGCGTCGATCGGGGGCCTGGGCGCGCACGTGCTGACGCTCGCCAGCGACGAGGGACTGGTCGACGCCGGCCTCAAGATCCGCACCATGCGCCTGCCCGACCGCTTCCAGGAGCACGACAAGCCCGAGAAGCAGTACGACGACGCCCGCCTCAACGCGCCGCACATTGTCGAGACCGTGCTGAAGGCGCTGCGCGTGAACAGCGCCGGTGTCGAGGAGGTGCGGGCTTAGCCGAGCGCGAGATGCTTGCGAAGTTCGAGCTGCACCAACTGCAGTGTGCCTTCGGCAACTCGACCGATCTTGTCTGCACCAGCGGTTTCCAATGTAGCAAGCTTGGCCGTGCGCACCACTGATGGAATTGGCAAACCCGCGGTCTCGTGATCTTCGACGCGAATGTCCCCGGGCCAGCGCTTGCGCCTGGCGTTGGTGATCATGAGGACCCAGATCAACATGTCTTCGGGGCCGATGGGCCGATGCGTGACGACGAGCGCCGGCCGGTAGCGACGGGCGCTGGTTTCCACGTGCGGAAACATCACTCGAATGACATCGCCAGCCTCAAATCGAGTCATAGGCGGCATCGAGCTCGTCGGACCATTCGATGAAATTCGCAAACGGGCGATCGAACGGATCGCCCGCGCGCCGCATGATGACCCGGTCGCCGTCGATCTCGTAGGCGATCTCGTCGCCCGGCTTCACGCCCAGCGCGAGCCGGACTGCGCGCGGAATAGTGGTCTGAGCCTTTGCGGTGATGCGTCCTACGATCATGGGGTAGATGTAAGGAATTTCCTTGCGTATCACAAGCGGGTGACAAAGATACGCGCAGACCAGTTGCTCGTGAGCCGGGGGCTGGCCGACAGCCGTTCCCGGGCGCAGGCGCTGATCATGGCGGGGGCGGTGTTCTCGGGGGAGCGGAAGGTCGCCAAGGCGGGCGACATGCTCGCCGACGATGCGCCACTGGAAGTGCGCGGCAAGGACCATCCGTGGGTTTCGCGCGGGGGGATCAAGCTCGATCACGGCCTGACGCATTTCGGGTTCGACGTGACGGGAGCCGTGGCGCTCGACGTGGGGAGCTCGACCGGCGGGTTCACCGACGTGTTGCTGAGCAGGGGCGCGGCGAAGGTCCATGCGGTCGACGTCGGTACCAACCAGCTGGCGTGGAAGCTGCGGCAGGACCCGCGCGTCGTGGTGCTCGAACAGACCAACGCGCGCCAACTGACCGCCGCGCAGGTGCTCGAGCCAATCGACATCGTCGTGTGCGACGCGAGCTTCATCGGGCTCGCCAAGGTGCTCGAGGCGCCGCTGAAGCTCGCCAGGCCCGGCGGGAAGCTGGTCGCGCTGGTCAAGCCGCAGTTTGAGGCCGGGCGCGCGGAGGTCGGCAAGGGCGGGGTGGTGCGCGATCCCGCCGTTCACGAGCGGGTCTGCGCCGATGCCGCGGCGTGGGTGGGATCGCAGGGCTGGGCGGTGCTCGGCATCACGCCGAGCCCGATCACCGGACCCGAAGGCAATGTCGAGTTCCTGCTCGGCGCCGAGAAAACTGGGGATAGGTGAGCGACTTGGGGATAGGTTTGCGCGCCCAGGGTGGCGGAAGCGGGGCCAAGCCCCTATTTCCACGCCGAAAGGGAGAAAATCGGATGCAGTCCGAGAACAAAATGTTCGACGACTTCGTGAAGATGGTGAACGGCTTTGCCGGCACCTTCGCCGGCATGGGCCGCGAGGCCGAAGCGTCGGCGCGCGAGAAGTTCAAGGAATGGATGGGCGGCGCGGACTTCGTCGGCCGCGACGAGTTCGAGGCGGTGAAAGCCATGGCCGCCGCGGCGCGCGACGAGAATGAGAAGCTCAAGGCCCGGGTCGCCGCGCTCGAGGGCAAAGCCGCGGGGCCGGCGACTGGCACCGCCAGGCGCGGCGGCAAGAAGGCTGCGCCGGGGGCGTGAACCTGAGCGAGGAAGAAATCCAGGACGAGCGCGACGACGGCGCTCCGATCGAGGTGCTCGAAGCTTATTTCGAGGCGCGGGGCTGGGCGTGCGAGCGCAGCGCCGACGGCGAGATCGTGGCGTCGGCGACGGGCAGCTGGGCGCAGTACGAGCTGCGCGGCGTGTGGCGCCCCGAGGACCAGGTGCTGCAGTTCCTCGCTTTCCCCGACATCAAGGTCGGGCCCGAGAAGCGCGCCGCGATCCACGAAGCGTTGAGCCTGATCAACGAGCAATTGTGGCTCGGCCATTTCGAAATGTGGTCGGGCTCGGGCCTGGTCGTTTTCCGCCATTCGACCATCCTCGACGCGCGCGAGGACGACGGGCTCAGCCTCGAGCAGGCCGAAGCCATCGCCGAGGCGGCGGTCGAGGAGTGCGAGCGCTTCTACCCGGTGTTCCAGTTCGTGCTGTGGGGCGGCAAATCGCCGGGCGAAGCGATCGCCGCGGCATTGATCGACACGCACGGCGAAGCGTGACGCAACCGCCGCAATTTCCGGTCCCCACCTGGTTCGTCGGCTGCGGCAACATGGCCGGAGCGATGGTCGAGGGCTGGCGGCTGGCCGGGTTCGACCTGTCGAGCGCGGTCGCGATCCGCCCGAGCGGGACGCCGGTCACCGGCGTCCGCACCGTGACCAGCTGCGCCGAGGCGGGCCCGCCGCCGAAGCTGGTCGTGCTCGGGGTCAAGCCGCAGAAGCTCGACGAGGTGGCGGGGCAGCTTCGGCCATGGCTGACTTCGAAGGCGACGCTGGTGTCGATTCTCGCCGGCGTCGAGCTTGCCAGCTTGCGCAAGCGCTTTCCCGGCGCCGGTGACATGGTCCGGGCGATGCCCAACCTGCCCGTGGCGGTGCGCCGCGGCGTCGTGGCGCTCTATAGCGACAGTCTCGACCTCAAGCTCGAGAAGCAGCTCGGCGAGCTGTTCGTCCAGCTCGGTTATGCGCTGTGGGTCGACGACGAGGCGAAGCTCGCCGCGGTCGGCTCGGTCGCGGGCGCGGGTCCGGCTTATGTCGCGCGGTTCATCGCCGCGCTGGCGAAGGCCGGAGAGGCGCGCGGCCTCAGCCGGGAAATGGCGGCGACGGCTGCGCTGGAAACCGCGCTCGGCACGGCATGGATGGCGGCGGCGAGCGGCCAGACGATGGACGAAATCGCGCGCCGGGTCGCGAGCCCGAACGGCACGACCGAAGCGGGGCTCGCGGTGCTCGACGGCGATGCCGTGCTCGACCAGCTCGTCGCCCTGACCATCGATGCCGCCGCGCGGCGCGGCGCGGAGCTCGCGGAAGAGGCACGGGTTACCACGAGCTAGCCGCAATCTTGCGGCTGCTGCCCGCGTGGCCTAGTCGCCTTGCTTCGAGAGGGGCGGCAGTGATGATCGGCGAAATCGACGTGGACAATCGTCTCGCCTTCGAGCCCGCGGACAAGCCGGTGCCCGCCGCAGAGCGCGCGCGGTTGCTTGCGGACCCCGGATTCGGCCGCGTGTTCACCGATCACATGGCGCTCATCGAATATGACGAGGCGGAGGGCTGGCACGACGCGCGCATCACCGCCCGGCACCCGTTCAAAATGGACCCGGCGTCGCCGGTCCTCCACTACGCCCAGGAGATTTTCGAGGGCCTGAAGGCCTATCGCCGGCCAGGCGGGGGCGCGGCGCTGTTTCGGCCTGAGGCGAATGCGCGCCGGTTCGCGAAATCAGCCATTCGCCTGGCGATGCCGCCGCTGCCCGAGGAAATGTTCCTCGAATCGGTCCGGGCGCTGGTCCGCGCCGACCACGACTGGATCCCCGAGACCGACGACGGGTCGCTCTATTTGCGGCCGTTCATGATCGCCAACGGCTCGTTCCTCGGGATGCGGCCGTCGACCGAGTTCATCTATGCGGTCATCGCCTCCTCGGTCGGCGCTTACTTCAAGAGCAATGCGCCGAGCGTGGCGCTGTGGGTGACGCGCGACTATGTCCGCGCCGCGCCGGGCGGCACCGGCGAGGCCAAATGCGGCGGCAATTATGCCGGCAGCCTGATCGCGCAGGCCGAAGCGGTCCGCAACGGATGCGACCAGGTGGTGTTCCTCGACGCAGTCGAGCGCCGCTGGATCGAGGAGCTCGGGGGCATGAACATCTTCTTCGTGTTCGACGACGGCTCGCTCCAGACGCCGCCGCTCGACGGCACGATCCTGCACGGAATCACGCGCGATTCCCTGGTCACGCTGGCGCGCGACATGGGACATCCGGTCCGCGAGGAGAATTATTCGGTCGAGCAGTGGAAGGCAGACGCGGCAAGCGGCCGACTGACCGAGGCGTTCGCGTGCGGGACGGCGGCCGTCGTCACGCCGATCGGGCGGGTCAAGGGCGTCGACGGCGAATTCACGATCGGCGGGCAGTCGATGGGGCCGCTGACCATGCGCCTGCGCTCGGCGCTGGTCGACATCCAGCGCGGCGCCGCGCCCGACCCCTACGGCTGGACCGAGCGCGTGGTCTGAGCCGCCATCGGCGGAAAGCCGCCCACCGCTTCGGCCAGCGCGATGCCGAGGTCGAGACGCGGGTCGGCCTTGATCCCCTCGATGTTGAAGAAGCCGATCACCGCGACGCGCGTCGACGGCACGATGAAATCGAATGCCGAAATGCCGGGCGTTCCGCCGCCATGCATCGCGAATTGGCGGCCCTTATGATCCCAGAAGAACCACCCCATTCCGTAATTGTCGACCGACGAGCCGTCGCGCAGCTTGTAAGGCGTCAGCATGGTCTTTTGATCGGCGGGCGGAACGTAGCGGCCGTCCATCCAGGCGTTCATGAAGTTGAGCATATCGCCGGCCGTCGTGATCCAGCCGCCGGCCGCGAGCTTGTGGCTCATGTCGGTCCACGGCGTGACCGTCAGCTTGCCGTTCTCGATGAGATAGCCGCGCGCGCGGTTCGGGATGATCGCGCGCGGGTCGTCGTCCCGCGTGTGCGTCATGCCAGCGGGCGTGAAGATGCGCTCCTGGAACAAGGTCCTGAGATCCTTGCCCGACGCGCCTTCGAGCACGCAGCCGAGCAGCACATAGCCCCATGTCGTGTAGGCGAAGTCGGTGCCGGGCTGAAACCGCAGCGGATCCTTCGCGAACAGGTCGACGGCGTCGGACGCGTTGGTATAATGGCGGGTGTTGTAGAGCTCGTCGGCATCGTTCGGCTCGCGGATTCCCGACGTGTGCGAAATCAGGTCGCGCACCGCGATCGGCCATCGCTTGGCCGGGTAGCGCGGGCAATAGCGCTGGACCGGCGCCGAGAAGTCGAGCTTGCCGTCGCGCTCGAGCATGAAGGCGAGCGTCGCCGTCATCGTCTTGCCCATCGACGCCGTGCGATAGGCGCTGTCGACAGTCGCCGGCGCACGATCCTCGACGTCGGACAGGCCGAAGCCTTTCGCCCAGACCGTCTTGCCGTCGACGCTGATCGCGACCGTCGCGCCAGGCACCTGGTGCGCGCGCATGAAGGTCTCGACGAGCCCGCTGAGCTCGGCGTCGGACGCGGCTTGCGCGGGCGCCGCTGCGGCGAACAGCAACGCCATTGCCAAAAGGACGCGGAAGCCAGCCTGGAGGTGGCCCCGGCTCACCATATCCGCGCCCGCTGTTCAGGCGGGATGTAGAGCGCGTCGCCGGGCTTGACCCCGAACGCCTCGTACCAGGCGTCGATGTTCCGGACGACGCCGTTGACGCGATATTTGCGATAGCTGTGCGGGTCGCTGATCGTCAGCTTGCGGATCGCTTCGGGGGTCATCTTGCCCGCCCACGCCTGCGCCCAGCCGAGGAATACCCGCTGGTCGCCCGTAAAACCGTCGACGACCGCCGCGGGCCGGCCCTTGAGCGAGGCGTGATAGGCGTCGAGCGCCATCGTCAGCCCGCCCAAGTCGGCGATGTTCTCGCCCATCGTCAGGTCGGGCTTGATGTGGACGCCGGGCACCGGCTCGAACTTCGCATATTGCGCGCCGAGAACCGCGGCGCGGCGCTTGAATTCGGCCGCATCGGCCGTGGTCCACCAGTCGCGCAGCGCGCCCGCGGCGTCGATCGTCCGCCCCTGGTCGTCGAAGCCGTGGGTCAGCTCGTGGCCGATGACTCCGCCGACGGCGCCGTAATTGTAGGCGGGGTCCGCCGCCGCATCGAAGATCGGCGCCTGGAGGATGCCGGCCGGGAAAACGATGTCGCGCAGCGAGCCGTTATATGCGTCGTTGGTCTGCGGGCTCATCAACCAGTCGCTCTTGTCGACCGGGCCGGTGCTGCGATCGACGTAGAACGCCCAGTCGGCCGCGGCAGAGCGGCGGACGTTGCCGACGAGATCGTCGCGGCGGATCACCAGGTTCGAATAATCGCGCCACTTGTCGGGGTAGCCGACCTTGATCGTGTAGGTGTCGAGCTTCTTCAGCGCCTCGGCCCTGGTCGCCGGCCCCATCCAGTCGAGCTGCTCGATGCGATGGTGAAAGGCGGCCATGACGTCGTCGACCAAAGCCCCGATCCGGCGCTTGGTTTCGGGCGGGAAGTAGCGCTCGGCATAGAGCTCGCCGACACCCCAGTTGAACGTGCCGAAGCAGCTCACCGGCTCGGCGCCGCAATCGCCGCCAGCGACCGCTAGCATGCCGCGCTTCCACCGCGCGGGGATCTCGGCCTGGCCCTGGAGCGTCTTGCCGCGGAAATCGAAGCGCGCGTCGGCGAACGGCTTCGACAGATAAGGCGCGGCCTGATCGGCGACGCGGAACGCCATCCACGCCTTGACCGTGTCGAGCGGAGCGCCGGCGAAAGTCGCGGCGAGGCGGGCGAAGGCGTCCGGCTGGCCGACGATCACGCGGTCGCGGCTGCCGAGCTTCGCTCCGGCGAGGAAGGCCTGCCAGTCGAAGCCGGGCGCGAGCTGCACCAGCTCGGCCGGCGCGTGCGGATTGTACTGGGTGGTCGGGTCGCGCAGCCTGGCCTTGTCCCAGCTGCCACGCGCGAGGTCGCTCTCGAACGCAACCACGCGCGCGGCCGAGCCGGCGGGGTCGTCCCAGCCGATCAGCGTCAGCAGCCGCGCCGCATAATCGGCATAGGCCTCGCGCTGTTTGGCGAAATCGGGCTTCAGATAATAATCGCGGTCGGGGAGGCCGAGCCCGGCCTGGCTGAGGTAGACCGCATAGCGGTCGGGGGCCTTGAGGTCGCTGTCGATATAGGGCGCGGCGATCGCCGGATAGAAATCGGCCGCTCCCTCGCCCATCAGCGCGGCAAGCTGAGAAGGAGTGGATGCGCCGCGGATCGCGTCGAGCTCGGGCGCGATCGCCCTGGCGCCGAGCGCCTCGATCGCGGCTTCGTCCATGAACGAGGCGTAGAAGGCCCCGGCCTTGCCGCGATTGTCGGCCGGTTGCTCGCCGACGCCCTTGGCCGCATTTTCGAGCAACTCGCGGAGGTTGACTTCCATGCGGTCGGTCATTTCGAACCGGCGGGACACGGTCGGCCGGTCGGCCGGGATCACCGAGCGCGCGAGATAGGCGCCGTTGGCATATTCGAAGAAATCGTCGCCCGGCGTGGCCGAGCGGTCCATCGCGGTCAGGTCGAAGCCGTTGGGCCTATAGACTGGCTGCCCCGCGTCCTGAGCCAATGCCGGCTGCGCCAGCAGTGCGGCGCCGAGCAACAACGCGACCGAAAGCTTCATCATCGGTTCCCCACCCCAAGTCGATCCGGAAGGGGCGAAAGCTAGCGCTTCCGGATGAGAGCGCAATCGGCCATTCGACCAATCGGCGAACGTGCGCCGGCCGGCGCGGAACCCGGGCCGCGATCACTGTTCGACGGCCGCAACCCTCGCGGCGCGGTGGCTGTGCATCGCCGCCTCGGCGATCGCCAGCGCGCTGATCCCGTCACGGTAGGAGATGAGAGGTTCGGCGGCGCCATTCACGACTTCGGCGAAATGCGACATCTCGGCCACGTACGCCCCGGCATAGCGATCGAGAAAGAAGGTCTCGAGCGGATCGCGGCGCGCCCCGGATTCGCTCCAGCTCTCGACTGTCGTGGTGAGGACGTTGCCCGCACGAACCAGGCCGCCGGAGCAGAACGCCTCGATACGCTGGTCGTAGCCGTAGCCGCTGCGCCGGCTGTTGCTGATCACGCAAAGCTTGCCCGATGCCGTACGCAGCAGCGTCTTGGCGGTGTCGATGTCGCCCGCTTCACCGATCGCGGGATCGATGTGGCAGGCGCCGGCCGCATAGACTTCGACCGGCTCCTCGCCGAGCAGCCAGCGCGCCATGTCGAAATCGTGGATCGACATGTCCCGGAACAGCCCGCCCGAGATTTTGACATAATCGATCGGCGGCGGCGCCGGGTCGTGGCTGACGATGTGCAGCGTTTCGATGTCGCCCATCTCGCCGGCGCGCAACGCTTTGTGTAGTCGAAAGAAATGCGGGTCGAAGCGGCGGTTGAAGCCGAGGAGGAAGCGTGCCCCGGCCGCCCCGAGAACGGGGGCGGCGGCGCGCGCCCTGGCGAGATCGAGGTCGATCGGCTTTTCGCAGAATACCGCCTTGCCGGCCTCGATCGCGCGCATGCTGAAATCGAGGTGGGTATCGGTCGAGCTGGCGACGACCACACCGGCGATCGACGCGTCGGCGAGCACCTGGTCGAGGCTTGCGACGCGCGCGCCCACCGCCGCCGCAAGTTGCTCGGCGGCGCCGGCAATCGGATCGACGACATGGGTTACGGACAGCGCCGGATGCGCGGCGGCATTGCCGGCGTGGATCTTGCCGATGCGCCCGGCGCCGACGATCGCGATGTTCATGCGCCGGCCTCGGCGGCGGCGAGCGTCACCGGCGCATTCTCGCGCATCGAGCGCTCGGCGGCGTCGGCAAGGCGCAGCGCGCGCAGGCTGTCACGCGGGCCGGTGGCGGGCGCGGCGGCTCCCTCGAGCACGTCGGCGAAATGGTCGAGCTCGGCGCGATACGCCTCGGCGTAGCGCTCGGCGAAGGAGTAAAAGAATGGCGCCTCATGCGCGCCGTCGGCGGCGAGGCGGCGCACCCGCGCGACCTCGACATTGTCGACCTGAAGCGCGCCTTGCGATCCGAACAGCTCGACCCGCTGGTCGTAGCCGTAACCGGTCCGGCGGCTGTTGCTGATCACGCACAGCACGCCGCTTTGCGACCTCAGGATCAGCTTGGCGGTGTCGATATCGCCGAGCGCGCCGACCTCGGGCTCGATCAGGCACGCGCCGGCCGCGAACAGCTCGACGAACGGCTCGCCGAGCAGCCACGCGGCGGTGTCGAAGTCGTGGATCGTGAAATCCTTGAACAGGCCGCCGCTGCGCGGGACGAACGCGAGGTTCGGCGGCGCCGGGTCATGATTGACGATGTGCAGCGTCTCGGCCTTGCCCACGGCGCTCTGGTCGAGCCGGCGCTTGAGCTCGGCCAGATGCGGGTCGAAGCGCCGGTT
>DASTID010000062.1:0-7433 GCA_035717905.1 Sphingomicrobium sp.
GCGAGGTTCCGATCGTCGCCGCCGTGCACGGCAATTGCGTCGGTATCGGCACTACCATGCTGCTGCACTGCGACCTGGTGGTCGCCGATGAAACCGCGCGCTTCTCGCTGCCCTTCGTCGATTTGGCGCTGGTGCCCGAGGCGGCGAGCACGTTGCTGTTGCCGCGACTCGCCGGCCGCCGCCGCGCGGCGCGCTACCTGCTGCTGTGCGAGCCGTTCGGGCCCGACGAAGCGCTCGACATCGGCCTCGTCAGCCACAAGGCCGCGAACGGCGCGCTGGACGAGGCGGTGAAGGGGATCGTCGCAACCTTGCTCGCCAAGCCGGCGGACGCGCTGCGGGCGACCCAGCGCCTGCTTCGCTCAGGCGAGAAGGACGCTGTCCTGGCGCGAATGGAGCTCGAGGGACGTGCGTTCAGCGAGCGGCTGAGCTCGCCCGAAGTCCGGACGGCGATCGCCGCCTTCTTCGCGGCGCGCGCGAAGCCCTAGCTGGCGATGTAGACGCGCTTGGTGCGGGTCAGGTTGATCGTCGGCCCGTCGAACAGCAGGAAGTTGGTGTCCATCGAATAGCTGACGCTCAAGTCCTTGTAGTCCGCGCCGTCGGTGACGGTCGGGTCCGCGAAGACGCCGACGCCGGTTCCGAAGACCTTGTCCTTGATCCGGTCCTTGATCGCCTGGTTGGTCGGATGGGCGCAGCCGGTGTCGGGATCGGGATCGTAGCACAATGTCGCCAGCCGCGCGCCCTCGCCGAGCGCGTGCTGCATCCCGGCGTTGGCCTGGAACGCGACTCCGACCTGGAAAATGCCCCACAGGAACAAGGCCAGGACCGGCACGGCGATCGCGAGCTCGATCGCGGCGGCGCCGCGTTCGTCGCGGCGAAGGGCAAGCCAGTTCCTCATTGCACGCGGACTCCCGCTTCGCCGACCAATGTGAAGCTCCCGTCCGGATTCGATCCCAGCCATTCGGAGCTGAACATCGGCGTGTAGCTCTTCTGGATGCTGACGGTGACGTAGCGCGCATACGGCACGCCGTCGGAGCACTTCTTGTCCTCGTAATCCGACTGCATGGTCGCCGCGCTCGTGTTCTGCGAGACGCCGGCGCACTCGAGCCAATAATTGACGGTGACCGCGCTCGCATTGACTCCGGCGGCGGTCGCCCCCTCGGTCTTCAGCGTGTTGAAGAGGTCGGTCGACTTCTCGCCATTCATCGCCTTCTCGATCGCGCGCTGCGCGGCCTGCTCGAGCTGCAGCTTTTCCGAATAGCCGCGGCTCAAATCGACCATGCCGATCAGCAGCGAGCCAAGGAACGGCGCGACCAGCGCAAGCTCGATGATCGAGGCGCCGCGCTCGTCGCGCGCAAGCGGGCGAAGGAGGCGGATCATCCGACCAGCCTCACGTGCTTGCCCATGATCTCCTTGTCGCCATAGCCGGAGCAGTCGTTCTGGACGGTGCCGTTGCCGGAGAAATCGACGGTGTAGGAGACGAACTGGGCGCAGGCGAAGTGCAGCGTCGACGTGCCGTTGACCTGCAACTCCTGCTTCGGGAAATAGAAGGCGCCGGAAAGCACCGAATCCGAATTCCCGTTGATGATGTTCTTGCCGCTCGCGCTCGAGTCGGCGCGGCGGTCCTGGTAGAAGAGGATACTGTCGTAACAGCCCGCGTTGCCGAGCGTGCAGCCGGTCGACGGAGCGGTCAAATTGAGCTGGGCGCCGGCATTGGTGGTCAGCTGGCCGATGGTCGCCGTCGTCCCGCTGCTGCTGTTGGTCAGCACGAAGGTGCAGGCGGTGCAGCTGACGACCGCCTTCGCGCCGAACGAGATGTTGCCGCCGTCGATGATGTAGGTGCCGGGCTTGAGGTTGACCGGGCCGTTGATGCTGATGTCGGTGAAGCAGCCAGGATTGAGGTCAGCCGATCCGCTGGGCCCGACGTTGATCTTGTTCGTGGTCGGGCACCCGCTCGTCGTCGGGTTGACATCCTTGAACGGATCCTTCTGCTTGACCGTGAACGGCAACAGCTCGGCGTCGCCCCAATTGTCGCTTTCCTGGACGTCGCCGACCGCCGCGATTGGCGTCGCGTCGACGTTCGAGGAGCCGGTCGCGATCGCCGCGCTCAGCGACGTCGAGTTGGTGATCATGCCGCAGCCGAGGTCGACGGTGCCGTTGCCGCTAGCCTTGATGCCCGTCGCGCTGGTGTCGACCAGGCTGACGACGCAATAGACGCCGGTGGCGATGGTCGCGGCCGTCGCGTCGGCGGTGATCGTCGGCGGGCTGGACATGAACAGCGACGAGAAGCCGAGCCGCTTCTGCAGCGCGATCTGGACGTGCACGCCGTTGGTCCATTTGGCGTTCGTCGGGAAGCTGACCGTCGGTTCGTTGGTCAGCTCGATGCCGTTGAGGCTCGTCGTTTTGCCCGGCCGGTAGATGTTGTTGTTCCGGTCGAGATCGGTGTCGATCGCGCTGTCGACCGTCTGGCTCGCATTGTCCTCGACCTTGGCATAGACGCCGGCGAGCGCCGCCGAGTCGGCGGCGCGTTGCAGCTGCCGCTTCCACAGCGCCCACTGGATCGTATCGCTGGCAAGGCCGGCCGAGCCGATGACGAGCGGCAGGGCGGCCGCCGCGATCGCGAGGACGTTTCCGCGCTTGTCGCGCCAAAGCTTTTTCAACGAGATCATCGGGGACCCCACAATCGTGCGCATCCGCAAGGCTCTAGCCCCATCACGGTGAGGGAAGCGTTGAAGCCTGTGGTTAACTCCAATTCACCACGATCGAGGGGCGGCGCGGCGCCTCGCGAAGCGCGCTCAGCGCGCTCAACGCGCGATTCCTTGCGCTTCTGTGTGTTATACCTATAATACAGTCAAAGCGCTCGTCCGTTGACGCTCGACCGGCCAGGCGGCAAGCGGAGACCGAAAGGATTTTGGACATGGCCACCGAACCGGCGACCGAAACCGCGACTACCACCAAGCTCAAGCTGGACCCGCCCGAGGCGCTCCAGCCGGTGCCGCCCGCCGAAGCCGCGGGCCTCGTCCCGCTCAAGGCCGAGGAAACCAGCGAGCTGGACAAGAAAGTCGCGCAGTTCGTCGACGAGCTCGCCGCGCTCGACGCCAACAGCCCCGAGTTCGGCAAGAAGGTCGACCAGCTGACCGCGATGGGCCGCAAGGAGATCACCGAGGCCGCCGGCGCCTCGAACCGCTTCCTCGACCGCCCGGTCAAGGCGATCGACAAGGACACCGGGATCGGGGCCGACCTGACCGAGCTTCGCCGCACGGTCGAGTCGCTCGACCCCAAGGAAGCGACCAAGACCCGCAAGCTCCTCGGCATCATCCCGTTCGGCAACCGGGTCGACCGCTATTTCGACAAATACCGCAGCTCCCAGACCCACATTTCCAAGATCCTCAGCAGCCTCGCCAACGGCAAGGACGAGCTGTTGATGGACAATGCCGCGATCGACACCGAGCGCGCGAACCTGTGGAAGACGATGCACAAGCTCGAGCAGATGGTGCACATCTCGAAGAGCCTCGACGGCAAGCTCGAGGACCGGGCCAACACGCTCGACGCCACCGACCCGGCCAAGGCCAAGGCGATCCGCGAGACGGCATTGTTCTACACGCGCCAGCGCACGACCGACCTGCTCACCCAGATGGCGGTGACGGTGCAGGGCTATCTCGCGCTCGACCTCGTCAAGAAGAACAATGTCGAGTTGGTGAAAGGCGTCGACCGCGCCTCGACGACGACCGTGTCGGCGCTCCGCACCGCGGTTACCGTCGCGCAGGCAATGACCAACCAGAAGCTGGTGCTGGAGCAGATCGGCGCGCTCAACACGACGACCGCCGGGATGATCGACTCGACCGGCGAGATGCTGCGCACCCAGACCGGCGCGATCCACGAGCAGGCGGCGAGCTCGACCATCCCGCTCGAGACGCTGCAGCGCGCGTTCCAGAACATCTACGAGACGATGGACCAGATCGACCGCTTCAAGCTCGAGGCGCTCGGCAACATGAAGCAGACCGTCGAGACGCTCGGCCGCGAGGTCGAGAAGTCGAAGGGCTATATCGCCCGTGCGGAAGGCGTGAACCAGGGCAAGCTCGAAGGCGCCGTCTCGCCGCTCACGCCGATCGAGGCGAAGTGAGCGAAGTCACCGACAAGGTCGAGCGGGCGATCGCCCGCTTCGATCGGGTCACGCGCAGCCTCGACGAGCGCGGCGGCCCGGTGCGCGAGGCCGCGCGGCGCGAGCGGCAGCGGCTCAACGCCGACCTGGCGCGGAGGATCAAGCGCGTCGGGGTGGCGATCGGGATCGTCAGCCTGGTCACGATCGTCGTCGGGCTGATCATTCCGATCGGCATGTTCGGTTTCCTCGCGGCGGTCGGCCTGGCGATCGGAATCGCCGCCTTGCTGGCCTTCGCCCCGTCGCAGGAGCGGAGCGCGGCGGCGCCTCCCGCCGACCTTCCCAATGGCGCGATGGTGCAGCGGTTCGATTCCTATCTTTACAAGAGCCGCCGCGCGCTGCCCCCGCCGGCCCAGGCGGAAGTCGACGCGATCAGCGCCGCTTTGCCATCGCTCCGCCAGACGCTCGAGCGGATCGACACCCTCGACCCCAACGCGCAGGACGCGCGCCGCCTCATGTCGATCCACCTGCCCGGCCTGATCGAGCGCTACGAGCGCGTTCCGCAAGGCTTTCGCGGCGAGCAGGATGGCGAAGGCAAGACCGTCGACGAGCGGCTGGTCGAGGGCCTCGCCGCCGGCCGAGCGGCGCTGGCCGACATTTCCGAACGCCTCGCGCGCGCCGACGTCGCCGCGCTCGAAACCCAGGGTCGCTTTATCAAGTCGCGCTACGGCGAGCAGACGATCGACCACTGACTGCCACGCAAGCCGTTGTTCGGCCAGCGGATATGGATTGCGCGCGCGCGGAACGCCGCCCATGATGCCGACCGCGAGTAACGGGGCGGAGCGGATCGGGATGCAGCTTGCGCTGGCCAATGGCGATCAGGCCAAGGGGTGGATGCGGCTTCCGCCGGCCATTCCACCGTTCAGCACCCGCGCCCATCACCTGTTTTCGGCCGTCTGGCTGATCGCCTTCCTGCTCGCGCTCGCCGGGCCGATCGCCGGATTCTACTTCCGCTACACCTCGCCGGCGAACAATTCACAACTGCTGCTGGGAAGCCGCGCCGGCTTCGCCGTTGCGCCGCGCGACGCGACGCTGGTCCGCTTCACGGTCGGGCCCGGGGCCAGCGACGCGGGCATTCGGCCGGGCGATCGCATCATCGCCGTCTACGGGCTGCCGCTGCCCAAGGTGATGCCGGTCAACGAGCAGGCGCTCGCCGAACACGCCGACGATCCCGCCTACATTGCGATGGGCAATTTGTTGTTCGGCACCGACAACAGCGACGTGCCGCTGACCGTGCGCGACCCCGACGGCGGCGTGCGCGACGTCACGGTCGCGACTGGTGAGCAGCATATCGACGCGGGCGCGCGAGCGCTCGGCATTTCGCCCAAGCTGTTGAGTTTCATCGATCTGCTTCCGGTCATCTCTTATCCATTCCTGCTGTGGGCCGCGTGGATTTTGCATCGCCGCAACTCGCGCGACGTCGTCAGCTCGATCCTCTCGCTCGCGGTGCTGCTGACGATCGGCGCCGAGCAGCCGTCGTCGGTGTTCCTAGCGAACGTCGGCGTGCCGCGCGGACTCAACGTCGCGCTGTACGATCTCGGCAATGTCTTCCTGCTCGCTGGAATCCTGCTGTTCCCGCACGGCAATTTGACCTGGCGCATCGTCGCCGCGCTGGTCGCGCTGCCGGTCCTGATGCTTCTGCACGGGCAGCTCTACCAGGCCTTCTTCGTCTGCTTCATGATCCTTGCGGTCCTGACCCTGCTGCGCTGCCTCAGGCAGACGCCGTCGAGCGACATGAAGCAGCAGATCCGCTGGGCGCTGCTCGGCTTCACCGGCTATGCGATCCTGCGCGGAATCTCGATCGGAAGCGACGTCTTCAAATGGTCGACGGACAGCTTCGGTCAGCAGCTGCTGGTCGAGATGCTGGCCGGCATCTCGCTCGCGCTCGGCGTGCTGGTGCTGCAATTCGGGCTGCTGATCGCGCTGCTCCGCTACCGCCTCTACGATGCCGAGGTAGTGATCAGCCGGTCGGCGAATTTCGCGCTGATCACGCTTGCGGTCGCGACCGTGTTCGCGGGCGTCGCCGACGGCCTCAAGCAGATCATCCTCAATTATTCGGGGAACAGCGGCAGCACGACGCCGGTGGTGCTTGCCGCGGCGGTTGCGACCGTGCTCATCAACCCGATCCAGGAACGCATCCAGCGCTGGTCCGAAAACCGCTTCCAGCGCAACCTTGTCCTGCTGCGCGACGACCTTCCCGAATGCGTGCGCGACATGCGCGAAACGGCTTCGCTGGACGAGATGCTCGAGGAAGTTCTCGCGAGAATCGAGCGGGGCATCCGCGCGGTGCGCAGCGCCGCGGTCGTCCAGCGCCAGGTCCTTAAATGCCATGACGTCACCGAGGACGTCGTGAGCGAATGGCTCGGAACGACTGAGGGCCGCGGCTTCAGGGACGATTTGTGCGACGCCAAGGATCGGCTGTTCCCGCTGCGGCTGCCGCTGGTCCCAAGCTCCGACGACGAGGAGCCGATCGGCTTCATCCTGATCGGCCCGCGCCCGGACGGCTCGATCCCCAGCCGCGACGAGCAGAAGGCGCTCGACGGCGTTTCGGAAGCAATCGCGCGCGCGATCCGGACGGTGATCAAGCGCGAGGCGCGCGAGGCGCAAGTCACCGCGATGATCGAGGCCAACCAGAGCCGGATCGAGCAACTTGAAGCGCTGCTCGCCGGCGGCGCCACCGGGCCCAAAGGCACCCGTCGCACCGCCTGAACCGGCAGCCATTCATCGCGACTTGATTGACCCCGTTCAAATCAAAGAATAATTTGCCTGCAAATCACACGGGGGTCCGAGTCATGGGGCGTGCCTTGATCATTTCAGGGCTGCTGGCGGTTGCGCCAGTAGCGGTGCTGACTGCCGGTTCGGCGGCGGCGCAGGACCAGGGCGCGCAGAAATGCGCCGACACCGCGCAGAAGAAGGCGAAGCGGTCGATGTTCGGCAGCATGTTCGGCAGCGTCGCCGGCGCGATGCTTGGGTCGGTCGGCGGCACTGCCGGCGCGGTCGCGTCGGCCGCGCTGCCCGCCGCGTCGATGCTCGGCGAGGAGCTGCTGCGGCTGCTCGACTGCAAGGAGCAGCAGCAGGCCGCCAAGGCCACCGACGACGCGATCCGCGGGGGCGTCGGCACGGAGGTCAGCTGGAAAAGCGAATCGCGCGCGAACGTTTCGGGAAGCTCGAAAGTCACCGGCGAGGAGAAGCTCGCCGACGGCAGCCAGTGCATGACCGTCACCGACGTGGTGATCGTGGACGGCGAGGAGACCACGGTTCCCAAGCGCATGTGCCG
>DASTID010000063.1:0-3861 GCA_035717905.1 Sphingomicrobium sp.
CTCGAACACCAACGCGACCGACAAATCGGTCCGCGCAAAGACCAGCAGCAGCATCGCGAAGGCGGTCAGCGTCAGCCCGCCCTGGACGACCGCGATCGCGCGCATCGCGCGGCCTGGATCGGTCGCGCCGCGCAAGGCCAGCAGCATCAGCAGCAACTGGAGGGCGGCGAGCCCGGCCGCGAGCCACAGCGCCGCAAGGCCGGTCTCGGCGATCATTTCTCCAGCGTCTTCCCGGCCTTGTGCTCCGCCGCGAGGTCGCCGAGTTCGGGCGGCATGTAGCGCTCGTCGTGCTTGGCGAGGATCCGGTCGGCGACGAACGTGCCGCCGACCAGCCGCCCCTCCGCGACCGCGCCGCTGCCTTCGCGGAACAGGTCGGGGACGATGCCGCGATAGACGACCGGCGTTCCCGCCTCCCCATCGCTGAGCACGAAGCGGATGGTGAGCCCGTCCGCCTGGCGCTCGATCGAACCGCTTTCGACCATTCCGCCGAGGCGGATCGCGCGCCCTTCCTCGGCCTTGCCCGCGGCGATCTCGGCCGGCGTGAAGAAATAGGACGCGCGCTCCCGCAAACCCCACATCGCGAGCAACACGGCGACCATCACCGCGACGACCGCCGCGGCGACGAGCGCCAGCCGCTGGTTCTTGGGCTTCACTTGCGCTTCAGCGCCTCGGCGGCAGCCTCGGCGCGGCGCATCGAGCCGTAGGCCCAGCCGACCAGCGCCGCGGTCAGGGCGAGCGCCACGGCATAAGCCGCGATGACGAATGGCCACGGGTTCACGCGCTCATCCTGCGCATGCGCGCCTCGAGTCTGGTCTCGGCCAGCTCGGCGCGGATACGCATCAGCACCGCCGCCCCGAACAAACAGGTGAAGCCGACCATGGTCAGCGGCAGCGGCCACAGGATGCTGTTGTCGATGGTCGAGCCGGTGAGGCCGATGCTTTGGCCCTGGTGGAGCGTGCGCCACCACAGCACGGAATAATGGATGATCGGCAGGTTGATCGCGCCGACCAGGCCGTAGATCGCGGTGATGCGGCCCTCGCCGCCGCGTTCGCGCTCCGCGAGCCCCAGCGCGATGTAGCCGAGATAGAGGAAGAACAGCACCAGCATCGAGGTCAGCCGGCCATCCCATTCCCACCAGGTGCCCCACGTCGGCCGGCCCCAGATCGAGCCGGTGAGCAGGCAGATGGCGGCGAAGGTCGCGCCGGCCGGCGCCAGCGCGCGCCCCGCGACCGCCGCGAGCGGATGCCGCCAGACGAGCTGGCTGACCGACGCGGCGGCGATCCCCGCCCAGCCGGCCATTCCCAGCCAGGCGCCAGGCACATGGATGTAGAGGATCCGCACGGTCTCGCCCTGGAGATAGTCGGGCGGAGTCAGGGTCAAGCCGCCGGCCACGCCGGCAAGCGCGAACACCAGACCGGCAAGCAGCAGCCAGCCGGTCGCGGGGCGCGCGATCCGCAGGAACCGCGCCGGGTTCGCGAGCGCGTGCATGGGTGCCGCGTCAGCCCCGGCCGATCAGGCGCTGCGCCATCGCGTCGGCCACCGCTGCCGGGTCGCGGCCGGTCTCGGCCCCTTCCGACCAGATTTGCTGGAGGCGCACCGGAATGCCTTCGATCCGGTGCCGGACCAGGCTGGCGTCGCCGTCGCCGAGATATTCGGTGCAGACGTTGATGATCCCGCCGGCGTTGATGACATAATCGGGCGCGTAGAGGATTTGCCGTTCGAGCAACCGCTCGCCGTCCTCGGGCGTCGCCAGCTGGTTGTTCGCCGCTCCCGCGACGACCGGCACCTTGAGCTGGGGGATCGTGCTCTCGTCGAGGATCGCGCCAAGCGCGCACGGGCTCAGCACGTCGGCTTCGAGCCCGAGGATCTCGTCGGAAGACACGACCTTCCCGCCGGCGCGGTCGGCGAGCTTCCTGGCCTTGGCTTCGTCGATATCGGCGATCGACAGCCTCGCGCCTTCCGCGCAGGCGTGGAGCGCGACGCCGGTGGCGACGCTCCCGGCGCCCTGAAGCGCGATATGGAGCCCGCTGACGCTATCCTTGCCCAGCGCCCATTTGACCGCGGCCTTGATGCCTAGGAACACGCCGAGCGCGGTGTGCGGGCCCGGGTCGCCGCCGACGTCGCCGCCCGAATTGGGCAGGCCGGCGACGAACTTGGTCGAGCGCGCGACCTCGATGATGTCGGCGACGCTCATGCCGACGTCCTCGGCGGTGATGTAGCGGCCGCCGACGTGGTCGACGGCCTTGCCGAACGCATGGAGCATGTCGGCCGACTTGCTGCGGTCGGCATCCGCGAGCAGCACCGATTTGCCGCCGCCCAGCGGAAGCCCGGCCATGGCATTCTTGTAGCTCATGCCGCGCGACAGGCGCAGGGCGTCGGTCACCGCCTCGACGTCTTCGGCGTAATGCCAGAAGCGCGCCCCGCCGGCTGCGGGCCCAAGATGCGTCGAATGGATCGCGATAATCGCCTTGAGGCCGCACTTTTCGTCGGTGACGAAGTGGACGTCCTCATGAGCGTCGAAATCGGGCAGGGCCCAAGGCGTGGTCATCGAATCTAAATGTCCCGCGCTAAGTCATGGAAAAACTGGGGCGATCGACGGGACTTGAACCCGCGACCCCTGGTACCACAAACCAGTGCTCTAACCAGCTGAGCTACGATCGCCACGGAGCCGTTCGGGAGCGGTTCCCTTGCCCGCGCGGGCCACTTAGGGTTGACCGTCCGCGAAGGCAAGCGAAGGACCCGCCGATGAACCCGACGATGGAGAAGTTCGGCTGCCCGCGAACGCTGCTCGCCGAGCTCGATCACTGGGTGATCCTGCTGCGGCCCGGGCAAGTCACGTTCGGCTCGCTCGTCCTTGCCGCCAAAAGCGCCGCCACGGCTTATGCCGACCTTCCGGCGGAGGCCTTTGCCGAGCAAGGCGAAGCCGTGCGGCGGATCGAGCGCGCGCTGCGCCGCGTCTGCGCCTACGAACGGATCAATTATCTGATGCTGATGATGGTCGACCCCAACGTCCACTTTCACGTGATCCCGCGCTATTCGGACGAGCGGCGGTGGAACGGCGTGGATTTCCCCGATGCGGGCTGGCCCGGACCTCCGCAGCTCGGCTCCGCGGTCCAGCTATCCGATGAACAATTGGACGCTTTGGCCGCCGAGTTTGCCCCTCACTTTCGATAACCTGCGTTACCCAATTAAATCATATTACTTGTATCGGAGGGGAGCGAGGAGCATTCGCGTGCGGGGAGATGAACTGATGGCGAGTCGGCGCCCCAAGTCGCCAGCTCCAACCGTATCGCTGCGCGAAACGTTGATCGGCGCGGGCCTCGATCCGTACCTCGCGCAGCTCGTCGACGACATGCCCCACAAGATCGTCCAGGTCGAGCCGCGCCGGGCGTTCCGCGAGCCCGGAATCCTTCGCGACGAAGTGATGTTTGTGCGCTCGGGCCTGCTCGCCAAGTACAAGAGCGACAGCAACGGCCGGCGACAGATCGTCGCGCTGCGCTTCGCCGGAGAGGGCATCCTGCCCAATTCCGCGCGCACCGACTATGGCGTCCAGGCGATCGTCCGAAGCGAGGTGATGATCGGCCGGTCCGTGGATTTCGACCCGATCGTCGATGCGCATCCCGAGCTCAATCGATTCTTCTGGCGCCTCGTCCAACGTCACCAGGCGATCGGCTACGAATGGCTGGTCAATTGCGGGCGGCGGGACTCGGTCGCCCGCGTCGCCCACCTGCTGTGCGAAACCGCCGAACGCATGCACAGCGGCACTAGCCGGATGATGAATCCCTTCACCCAGCAGCAGATCGCCGACATCACGGGGCAGACATCGGTCAACGTCAACCGGGTGATGGCCGACATGGAGCG
>DASTID010000064.1:0-2295 GCA_035717905.1 Sphingomicrobium sp.
CCGAGCCGCGAGAAGCTGGTCGCGCTCAAGGACTATCTCGCGACCTTCGGGATCGAGTTCGCGCTCGGCCAGGTGATCAAGCCCGCGACCTTCAACCGCATCATCGATCGCGTCGGCGACGGTGACGGCCGCGAGGAGATCATGGAGCAATTGCTCCGCACGCAGATGCAGGCGCGCTACTCGCCCGAGCGGCTCGGCCATTTCGGGCTGGCGCTCGCGACCTACGCGCATTTCACTTCGCCGATCCGCCGCTACGCCGACCTGCTCGTCCACCGCGCGCTGGTTAGCGCCTACAGGCTCGGCGACGGCGGCCTGCCGGCGGGCGAGGAAGAGAGATATGAGCAGATCGGCGAGCAAATCTCGATGCTCGAGCGGCGCGCGATGGAGGCCGAGCGCGAGACGATCGACCGCTATGTCGCGGCCTATCTCGCCGACCAGGTCGGCCAGCTGGTCGAGTGCCGGATCAGCGGCGTCCAGCCGTTCGGCTTTTTCGCGACGGTGGAAGATTTGGGCGGCGACGGGTTGGTCCTCGCCAAGGATCTTGGCCGCGAATATTTCCGCTACGACGAGGCGGCGCGGCAGCTCGTCGGCGACGAGACCGGCGAGACCTACCGCATCGGCCAGCGGCTGACGCTCAGGCTCGCCGAGGCGAACCCGGTGTCCGGCGCGCTGCGGTTCGAGCTTCCCGAAGGCAGCTACGGCGGCGCCGCGGCGCCGATCCGCCGCGACCGGCAGCGGCCATCGGGGCGCCGGGGGCGGCCCGCGAACATCCGCCACAGCAACCGCCGCCGGTAGCGCCGCGCAACCTTTTTCGCGCGAGCGGATTGGCGCTCACAAGAGAAAGGCATCCCCGCATGACACGCCACAAGATCGCGATCCTCGTCGGCAGCCTGCGCAAGGGCAGCTTCAACCGCCGGGTCGCGCAATCGATCTGCGCCTTCGCATCCGACATGCTCGACTGCGAGATCATCGAGATTGGCAACCTGCCGCTGTACGACCAGGATTCGGATGCGGACCCGCCGGGCGAGTTCGTGCAGTTCCGGCAGAAGGTCGCGGCGATGGACGGCGTGCTGTTCGTCAGCCCCGAATATAATCGCGGCATGCCGGGCGTGCTCAAGAACGCGATCGACGTCGGCTCGCGCCCCTACGGCCAGAGCGTGTGGGACAAGAAGCCGGCGGCGATCGTCACCGCCTCGCCGGGAAGCATCGGCGGCTTCGGCTCCAACCACCAGATCCGCCAGTCGTGCGTGTTCCTGAACATGCCGGTGATGCAGCAGCCCGAGGCCTATCTCGGCCATGTCAGCGACGACAGCTTCGACGCCGACGGTTGCTTGAAGGCCGGCCCGCTCAAGGACCTGGTGATGGTGCTTGCTTCCTCCTTCGCCAACTGGGTCGACATGATCCACCGCTCGCGCCAGCTGTTGGCCGAGGATTCGGCGCACGCCGCGCAGGAACGGCAGAAAGAGCCGGCATAGGGAGAAGCAACGGATATGGAATTCACCTGGCTTTCGCGTTGGCAGCCGCAAATCCTCGCAATCCTGCGGATCGTCATCGGGCTCCTCTTCCTGGAGCATGCGACCCAGAAATTCTTCGCGTTCCCGGCGCCGTACCCGATGCCCGGGCCGTTGCCGCCGATGCTGGTCGCGGCCGGCGCGATCGAGCTCGTCGCCGGGATCCTCGTCACTCTCGGCCTGTTCACCCGCCTCGCGGCGTTCATCGCGTCGGGCGAGATGGCGGTGGCCTATTTCGTCGGCCATTTCTCGAAGGGCTTCTGGCCTGTCGCCAACGGCGGCGAAGCGGCGATCCTGTTCTGCTTCGTGTTCCTGTATCTGGCCGCCGCCGGACCGGGCGCGTGGAGCGTCGACGGGGCGCGTTTCCGTGCGCGAATGCCTAGGTGACCTTGGCGCGTTCGCTGAAGCGCGGCTGGTCCCATTCGCGGCTTGCCAGAATCCCGGCGAGCGCTTCCGCCGCGCGGACCACGTCGGCAAACCGCGTGTAGAGCGGCGTGAAGCCGAAGCGCATCAGGTCGGGCGCGCGAAAGTCGCCGATCACGCCGCGCGCGATCAGCGCCTGCATCACCGCATAGCCGTCGGGGTGGGCGAACACGACGTGGCTGCCGCGCGCCGCGGGATCGCGCGGTGAGGCGAGCCGCAGCTCGGCGCCGCAGCGCGCTTCGACCTCCTCGACGAAGAGCCGCGACAGCGCGCGCGCCTTGGCCTCGACGTCGCGCATGGCGATGCCTTCGAATGTGTCGAGCCCCGCTTCGAGCGCGGCCAGCGCGAGGATCGACGGCGT
>DASTID010000065.1:0-7529 GCA_035717905.1 Sphingomicrobium sp.
CCGCGGTGCTTGAGGTCGTGATATTCTGTGGATACCCGGCGGACGGTGCCGGTGCTCGCGCGCATCACGATGCTTTCGGTGGTCACGCAGCCCTTGCGGCGGTGAACGCCTTCGAGCAGCGAGCCGTCGGTCACGCCGGTCGCGGCGAAGATGCAGTCGCCCTTGGCCATGTCCTCCAGCGTGTAGATCCGCTCGAGGTCGTCGATGCCCCAGCGGCGCGCGCGGGCCACCTCGTCGTCGTTGCGGAACACCAGCCGGCCCTGCATCTGCCCGCCGACACAGCGCAGCGCGGCTGCCGCCAGCACGCCCTCGGGCGCTCCGCCGGTGCCGAGATAGACGTCGATCCCGGTGTCGGGGTCGGCGGTCGCGATCACGCCGGCGACGTCGCCGTCGGGGATGAGCTTGATGCCGCAGCCGAGCGCGCGCAGCTGGCGGACGATCTCGTCGTGGCGCGGCCGCTCGAGCACGCAGGCGATGATCTCGCCTGGTGCGACGCCCTTGGCCTTGGCGATCGCGCGAATGTTGTCGGCGGGCGATTTGCGAAGGTCGAGCACGCCGTCGGGATAGCCGGGGCCGACCGCGAGCTTTTCCATATAGGTGTCGGGCGCGTTGAGCAGGCCGCCGCTCTCGGCGATCGCCAGCACCGCCAGCGCGTTGGGCCCGGCATTGGCGGTCAGCGTGGTGCCTTCGAGCGGGTCGAGCGCGATGTCGATTTCGGTGCCGTCGTCCTGGGCGCAGCCGACCTTCTCGCCGATGTAGAGCATCGGCGCCTCGTCGCGCTCGCCTTCGCCGATGACGACCGTCCCGCACATCGGCAGCTCGTTGAGCGCCATGCGCATCGCCTCGACCGCCGCGGCGTCGGCGGCGTCGTTGTCGCCCCGTCCGATCCACTGCGACGCGGCGATCGCCGCCGCCTCGGTCACCCGCACCATTTCGAGCACCAGCACCCGGTCGAGGACGGACGAGGCGGCGGGGTCGGCGCGGTTCATGGGTCGGGCAAGCTCCTGGTGACTGGCGCTCGGATAGGCAGGGTTGGGGGCCTTGTCGAGGCGGGGTTAGGCCGCGCCCTCGCGCTCGCACGCCGCGACTTCGAGCAGCATCAGGCCGTTGACGACGAAGCTCGCTGTCAGCACCCAGGCGAAGCTTGCGATCAGCTGGGGGGTCGGCCCGAAGATGCTGACGACCACCGCCGCGACCGACAGGCCGGCGATCATCAATATGCCGAGCAGCAGGTCCATCCCCGCCGACAGCGCCATCCAGGTCCGCACCGATCCGCGCGAATGCGTGCTCGCATAAGCCAGGATCAGGCTGCGGATCACCAGCCAGCCGACGATCGGCAGCACCGTCGGGAAGAATTGCGTCTCGGGGTTGATCACGAACAGCAGGCCGGCGACCACCGTCACGCCGCCGGCGCCCATCGCCAGCTCGCGGACTTGCGAGCGCAGCGACCCCGCCACCGCCTCGATCAGGCCGGCGGCGATCAGCAGCCCGCCGATCATGTCGGACGAGATGCCCTTGTCGACCGGAAGGAGCGCCGCGCCGGCGCCGAGCAGGATGATCGCGAAGCCCGCGACGCGCAGCCCGCGCGCCCGGCCGCGGCTGGTCAATCGCTGGTAAGCGGGTGTCGCCACAAGTGCAGCCCCATGCCTCTCGATCTGCGAACCGCGCGCACCCGCTTCGGTTCCATCCTTCAGGGCGCGATCACCCGCAGCGCGCGCTTGCGGATGCGGTAATCGAGCGGCGGCGCGGCGCGCACGACCTCGCCGTCGAGCGAGACCGTCAGGTGGCTTCGGCGGCTGTCGACCCGCAGCCGCTCGACCCCGTCCAGGCGGACCATGTCGTCCGGCCGGGCGCGGTCGAACAATGCGCGGATGCTCGCGGCGATGAACCCGGCCCGCGTGTTCTTGCGCATCACGAACACGCTGAGCTCGCCGTCGTCGAGGCTTTCGCGCTGCCCCGGCCCGCCGAGGTCGAGCCGGTAATCGTTGTTGCCGACGAACAGCAAGGGCGTATCGATGCGCGCCTTCTGCCGGTTGACGGTCAGGCTGAGGCGCTGGTGCCCGAAGCGGGCGATCGTGCGCAGCGAGGCGACGATCATCGCCAGCCGCTTGCTCCGCCCCAGCCGCCGCTGCTGGGCATCGCGGTCGATCACCATCAGCGGATAAAGGCCGATCGCGCTGTTGTTGATGAATATGTGGCGGTTCATCTCGGCGACGTCGACCTGGCGCTCTTTTCCCGCAGCGATCAGCTTGGCCGCGCCGTCGAGGCTGGTTGGAATGCCGAGGTCGCGCGCGAAATGGTTGAGCGTGCCGAGCGGCAGGATGCCGAGGACGGTCGCGGTGCCGATCAGCGCCGAGGCGGCGGCGCTGATCGAACCGTCGCCGCCGCCTACGATCAGCAGCGGGTCGCCGCGCTCGGCGACCGCGCGCGCCCGAACCTCGCAGTCGCCGCCCCCGATCAGCGCGACCTCCGCGTCGATCCCCGCCTTGTCGAGCGCAGCGCCCACCTTGTCGGCAAGCGCCGGGTCGGCGGCGAACGCGCCGCCGCCGCGGTTGAGGAGGACCGTCGTGCGCACTCGTGCGCGCTACACGAGCGCGGCCGCTTGCTCAAAGGCGTTGGTAGGGATCGGTGACCTTGTCGAACCTGCGGTCGCCCCACATCATCGCCGTGATGCGCCCGGCCGGATCGCGCGGGAAGGCGATGGTTTCGGCCTCGAGCTCGAGGCCCGTCTGGTTCTCGAACTTGTCGGTGCCGGTCGGCGTCAGGTCGAGCGTGAACAGGCCGAGGTGCGCATGAAGCTGTCCGCCGTCGAGCCTGACCACCATCGTCCCGAGCCGGTCGTCATGATAGCGGCCTTCGTACTGGCGAAGCACATCGGCCCTGACGGGAATTCCGGGGTTTGGCGGCTTCCTGAGCTCGGCCGCGGATTGGATCGCATCGCTATGGAACAGGGCGATTCGTTGCGCGGCTTCGGCATCGGCGTTCGGGGCTTGGGTCCAGTAATCATACGCCTGCTGGATCGCGCGGGCGTTGAACACGTTGCCGGCGACGTCGCTCAGCGTCAGCACGCCGATCCCGAGCTTCTCGTTCGGGAACACCACGAACATCGCGCGGCACCCGGTATAGACGCCGGCGCGCAGCCACAGTGGCACTCCATTGTAGGTGCTGATGTCCCAGCCCAGCCCATATTGCGCGCGGTGGAAGCCCCAGGTGTCGCTGTCCTGGGTGGACGTCGGCTCGACCGTCTTGAACAGCGAGCTGGCGGGGATGCGCTGCCCCTCTGAACGTCCCGCGCTGGTGAACGCCTTGAGGAAGGCCGCCGCGTCCTTGCCGCTGGTATAGACGCCGCCCGCGGCGTTGAGCCGCGGCGTCGGCTTGGGGGGAACGCTCTGCCAGCCGCTCGCCGAGGCGCTGACGGTCGCGCAATGGCCGACGGCGGCTGGAGCGAAATCCTCGAGCCGGGCCGAGGTCCTGTTGAGGCCCATCGGCTGCAGCACGTAGCGCTTCAGCGCTTCGCTATAGGGCAGGCCCAGCTTCTTCTGGACCATCACCGAATACATGAACGGCCCGAAATTGCTGTACTGGAACGGCTTGGTCATCGGCCTGCCGAACCTGGCGAGATGCGCCGGCACCATGTCGAGCGTCCACTCACCCGTCTCGTTCGAAATGAAGGTCAGGCCGCCGTCGCTGATCGGGGCACTGTGCGACAGGAATTTGGCGGCGGTGACCGCGCCCGGGTCGATGCCGTGCGGCAGCACCAGCGACGGCCACAAGTCCTTGAGCGAGGTCGACAGCGGGACAAGGCCGCGGCGGTCGAGCTCGGCCGCGAGCACGCCGGTGTACGCCTTGGTCGTCGAGCCGGTGTACATCGCATCGTCGAGGGTCAGCGCGTCCTTCGTCTCCACGTCGCGCACGCCATAGGCCCTCGCGAACAATGTCTTGTCGCCTTGGACCACCACGACGACGAAGCCCGGCGGCGCGTTCGGGTCCTTGCGCAGCTGGTCGAAATAGCCCGCGAATTTCTGCCGGAAGGCGGCGGCGTCGCTCGCGGCGCCAGCGGAAGTCGAGAGCAAGGCGGCGGCAAGCGCCGGAGCGATGAGACAGCGGTTCATGCGCGCCGGTTTAGCGCGCCCGCTCCCGCCCGGCTTGTATCGATGTGACTCTAGGTGAGCGTGGCGCGCAGTTGCCGCGGCGACAATCCGGTGAAGCGGCGCAGGGTCTTCGTATAATGGCTGTGGTCGGCGAACCCGCCCGCGAACGCGGCGTCGGCGACGCTGGTCGCGTCGTCGAGCAGCGACCGCGTCGCCTTGGCCGTCATCTGCCTGGCGCGATAGAGGCTAGGCGGCAGGCCGAAGTGGCGGCGGAACAGATGCGCGAAATGCGTCCGCTCGAACCCGGCGCGATCGGCGATCGCCTCGATCCGGCAGTCCTCCGGCTCGTCGTGGAGTTGCTCGCGCGCGATCTCCAGCGCTTGCGGTGCCCGGCGCGGCGAGTCCAAGGCCGGCTCGCCTACGGTCGCGAGCAGGTCGTGCATCACCTCGGCGGCGAGCGCGCTGCCGCTGGTGTCGACCGCCAACCGGGTGAGCGCGGCCCGTCCCTTGTCGTCGGCATGGACCGCCCAGCCGCTGCGTGTCGGAGCGCCTGGCTCGTCGGTCTCGATCGCCAGGATCAGCGCCCCGTCCCGCCCGAACTGGTCGGCGTGGAGGCAGCCCGCCGGCTTGAACCCGACCGAGCCCGCCGCCGGATCGTAATCGCGCGCGCCCTGCACCTCGCGCATGCTGCCGAGCAGCAGGAACGAGATTTGGGTGCGCTCGTGGGCGTGGAGCGGCTGCGCCGCGGCGCCGTCGTAATAGCGCAGGACGCCGACCAGGCCGCCGTCATGCGCAAGCAGCCTCCGGCGCGGGCGATAGACGGTGCCCGCCGTCACGATTCCTTGCCGGTGCACGCGCCGACGCGCTTGGCGTCGGAGCGCATGGTCATCGCCATCCCGCCTTCCATGCCTTCGCCGCCCTGCGACTTCATCGACATCTGCATCTGGTAGGCGTCGGGCGAATAGCTTCCGACCATGGTCATGGTCATGCCCTGCTGCCCGCCCTTGCCGCCATCGCAGCGCATCTCGGCGTCGATCTTGCCGCCGGCCATGGTGAAATGGTCGTAGCGGCACTCGTTGTTCTTGCCGGTGAAGAAATCCTCGCTCGGCTTCCTCACGTCCTCCTCGGTCAGGCAGGTCTCGAACGTCTGCTCCTGGTGCATCGCGATGGTCTTCTTCATCTGGTCGGCGAACTCGGCCGGCATGCCGGGGACGGAGATGTCCTCGACCGTCGTCTTGGTCTGCCACTTGCCCGGCCGGATGAACGAGCCGGATTCGCGCGCATCGCGCATCTTGCTCTCGACCTCGGCGACGCTCGCGTTCCTGGCGTGCACCTCCGGCTGCTTGTTGCACGCCGCCAGCGGCAGCGCGGCGGCGACGATAAGAATGGCAGGTTTCACGTTCGCTTCCCCCGTCTGACGGCCGCGTTGCGCGCCTCAACGGCGCCCACCATATGCGTGTCCGATGCCGATTCAAATCCGCACGACTCTTGCCGAGCCCGAAACGGCCGACACGTTCGTCCCGCACAAGCCGGCGCGGCCCGACAAGGCCGAGGGCGGCAGGCCGTTCAAGCTGGTCGCGGACTACGAGCCGGCCGGGGACCAGCCGACCGCGATCCGCGAGCTGGTCGAAGGCATCGGCGAGAACGGCGAGACGAGCCAGGTGCTCCTCGGCGTCACCGGCTCGGGCAAGACCTTCACCATGGCCAAGGTGATCGAGACGCTGCAGCGGCCGGCGCTGGTGATCGCCCCCAACAAGATCCTCGCCGCGCAGCTCTACGGCGAGTTCAAGAGCTTCTTCCCCGACAACGCCGTCGAATATTTCGTCAGCTACTACGATTACTACCAGCCCGAGGCCTACGTCCCCCGCACCGACACCTACATCGAGAAGGAGTCGAGCGTGAACGAGGCGATAGACCGGATGCGCCACTCGGCGACGCGCTCGCTGCTCGAACGCGACGACGTGATCATCGTCGCCTCGGTCTCCTGCCTCTACGGCATCGGCTCGGTCGAGACCTATTCGGCGATGACCTTCAGCCTCAAGAAGGGCAGTAGCGAGGACCAGCGCGAGGTGATCCGCAAGCTCGTCGCGCTCCAGTATCGCCGCAACGACCAGGCGTTCGCGCGCGGCAACTTCCGGGTGCGCGGCGACAGCCTCGAGATCTTCCCGTCGCACTATGAGGACATGGCGTGGCGGATCTCGTTCTTCGGGGACGAGATCGAGGACATCACCGAATTCGACCCGCTGACCGGCAAGACGATCGCGTCGCTCGACGGCATCAAGGTCTATGCGAACTCGCACTATGTGACGCCGGGGCCGACGCTCAAGCAGGCGATGGAGGCCATCCGCCACGAGCTTGCCGAGCGCTTGAAGGAATTAACCGCGGAAGGGCGGCTGCTCGAAGCTCAACGGCTGGAGCAGCGCACTAACTTCGACCTCGAGATGATCGCCGCGACCGGCAGCTGCGCGGGGATCGAGAATTACTCGCGCTTCCTCACCGGCCGCCTGCCCGGCGAGCCGCCGCCGACCCTGTTCGAATATCTCCCCGACAACGCCTTGCTGTTCATCGACGAGAGCCACCAGACGGTGCCGCAGATCGGCGCAATGGCGCGCGGCGACCACCGGCGGAAGATCACGCTTGCCGAATATGGCTTCCGCCTGCCGAGCTGCATCGACAACCGCCCGCTGCGCTTCAACGAATGGGACGCGATGCGCCCGCAGACGACCTTCGTCTCGGCGACTCCGGGCCCGTGGGAGATGAACGAGACGGGCGGCGTGTTCAGCGAGCAGGTGATCCGCCCGACCGGCCTCATCGACCCCCCGGTGACGATCAAGCCGGTCGAGGACCAGGTCGACGACCTCGTCCACGAGGCCAAGGAGACGGCGAGGCTGGGCTACCGGACGCTCGTAACGACGCTCACCAAGCGGATGGCCGAGGACCTCACCGAATATCTGCACGAGGCGGGCCTCAAGGTCCGCTACATGCACTCCGACGTCGAGACGCTCGAACGGATCGAGCTGATCCGCGAGCTGCGCCTGGGCGTCTATGACGTGCTGGTCGGCATCAACCTGCTGCGCGAAGGCCTCGACATCCCCGAGTGCGGGCTCGTCGCGATCCTCGATGCCGACAAGGAAGGGTTCCTGCGCTCGGAGACCTCGCTGATCCAGACCATCGGCCGCGCCGCGCGCAACGTCGACGGCCGCGTGATCCTCTATGCCGACACCATCACGGGCTCGATCGAGCGTGCGCTCGCCGAGACCAACCGCCGGCGCGAGAAGCAGCTCGAATATAATGAAGAGCACGGCATCACGCCCGAGAGCATCCGCCGCAACATCCACGATTTGCTGTCGCACCTCGCGACCCGCGACGGGGTGGTGGTCGACACCGGCGACGACGAGCGGCCGCACCTCGTCGGCCACAACCTCAAGGCCTATATCG
>DASTID010000066.1:0-10718 GCA_035717905.1 Sphingomicrobium sp.
CTGGCCGACGGGCGCATCGCCGCGATCGACTTCGGCATCATGGGGCGGATCGACCGCCGCGCCCGGGTGTGGCTCGCGGAGATCCTCTACGGCCTGATCACCGGCGATTACCGCCGGGTGGCCGAAATCCATTTCGAGGCGCAATATGTCCCGGCGCATCACAGCGTTCAGGAGTTCGCGACCGCGCTCCGCGCCGCCGGCGAACCGATCCGCGGGCTTCCGGTCAAGGACATTTCGGTCGGGCGGATGCTGGAGAGCCTGTTCGCGATCACCCGCGACTTCGACATGCCGACCCAGCCGCATCTGCTGCTGCTGCAAAAGACGATGGTGATGAACGAGGGCGTCGCCACCGCGCTCGACCCGGACATCAACATGTGGGAGACGGCCGAACCGTTCCTCAAGGAATGGATCCGCTCGGAGCTGGGGCCCGAGGCTTATTACGCGGACCGCATCATCGAGGTGGTACGCGCGGTGAAGAAGCTCCCGGAGCTGATCGACCGGCTCGACGAATATTATCCGCCGCGCGGAGCGGCTCCGCCACCGCCGCCGCTACCCCACATCGCGGTGATCGAGCAGCGCAATTGGTGGGGCCATGCGATCGCCGGCGGAATCGGCCTCATCGTCGGCGCGCTGCTGCTGTTTGTGCTAGGATAAGGCCATGGCTCGGGTGCTCCTCATCGTCGGCGGCGGGATCGCGGCGTACAAGTCGCTCGAACTGGTGCGCCTGCTGAAGAAAGCGGGCCATGCGGTCACTCCTGTGCTCACCAAAGGCGGCGAGCATTTCGTTACCGCAATGAGCCTCGGCACGCTGGCGGAAAGCCCGGTGCACAGCTCGCTGTGGGAGCTCAAGGACGAGGTTGAGATCGGCCATATCCAGCTGTCGCGCGCCGCCGACTTCGTCCTGGTCTGCCCGGCGACCGCCGACCTGCTGGCGAAGATGACCGCCGGGATCGCCGACGATCTCGCGACGACCTTGCTGCTCGCGACCGACAAGCCGGTGGTGGTCGCGCCGGCGATGAACGTGCGCATGTGGGAGCACGCGGCGACGCAGCGCAACATCGCGCGGCTCAAGGCCGACGGCGTGCAGGTGATCGACCCGGCGGAAGGCGAGATGGCCTGCGGCGAGTTCGGGCCCGGCCGGCTGCCGGAACCGGAGGCGATCATGGATCGGCTCAGCGCCCTTCTGAAGTGACTCTCGCCGGCAAGCACATCCTCGTCACCGCCGGGCCGACCCACGAGCCGATCGACCCGGTGCGGGTGATCGCCAACCGCTCGTCCGGGCGGCAGGGCTTCGCCATCGCGGCGGCGGCGGCGGACAGCGGGGCGAAGGTCACGCTGGTCGCCGGTCCGGTCGCGCTCGAGACGCCCGCCGGCGTCACCCGAATGGACGTCGAAACCGCCGCCGAGATGGCCGACGCCGTGTTCGCCGCGCTGCCCGCGGACGCCGCGATCCTCGTCGCCGCGGTCGCCGATTGGAGCGTCGAGCCGTCATCGACCAAGCTCAAGAAAGGCGAAGGCCCGCCGCGGCTCGAGTTCGTGGCCACCCGCGACATTCTCGCCGAGTTGGGCGCCAGCCCACTGCGGCCCCGGCTGCTCGTCGGCTTCGCCGCGGAAACCGCCAACGTCGTCGAGAATGCCGTCGCCAAGCGCACCGCGAAAGGCGCCGACTGGATCGTCGCCAACGACGTTTCGGGCGACGTCATGGGCGGCCACCGCAACCGCGTCCACCTGGTCACCGCCGACGGCGTCGAGGACTGGCCGGAGGGGAGTAAGGCGGAGGTCGCGCGCCGGCTGGTCGACCGGCTCGCGCGCGCGCTTGCCGGGCATTGAAGGCTTCGCTGAAAATGCGAATCGACGACGTTTGGATTAGCGCGTAAATCCAACCGATCTTCCCACGGGAGATTGAGTATGAAGCGCCTGCTTATCCTTCCGCTGCTGCTTGGCTTGATCGCGGCGTCGCCACCGTCGCCCACAGTCGAAGTGGCGACCGGCAATTGGAGCAACCTGCCGAAGCTGAAACGCGCCAGCTACGATCATCTGAGCGCGGCGGTGATGATGAAGCTCTATCAGATCGTCCGCGAGCACAAATGCGCCCTGCCGGGCCAGAAGGGCATCCGGATGGACATCACCTTCTCGTTCGCGACCCAATTCGACGGCCAGGGGAAATTGCAGCGCCTGATCTTGCCCGCGCTCAATTGTCCGGAAGCCGAATCATGGCTCGGCGGGACGCTGCTCCAGGCGATCCAGGCCGGCGATTACGTGCCGAGCGGCGCCAACGACAGCGGCTGGTACCGCGGCGAGCTCAGCTTCGAATACGACGGCTGATCGTCAAGGCGCGCCGCACGCGCTGCAGGCCGCGTCCGGCGGGATCGCGATTGTTCGCCAGCCGAGGTTCGCGCCGTCGAACATGTGGAGCTTGCCCGCGCGATCGCCGCCGATGCCGACGATCTCGTTGATCGCCAGCAGCGCCGCGAAATTGCCGACCGTTGCACTCAGCGCGCCGAGCACGCCGAGCTCCGCGCAATTGTCGCAATCATCGGCGTCGAACGCGTCGCCGACGAAGCAACGGTAGCAGGGCCGCGACCGGAACAGGCCGACCTGCCCCTGGAACTGAACCGCGGCCGCCGACAGCAATGGGATCCCAAGCGCAACGCACGCATCGTTGACCGCGAGCCGGGTCGCGAAATTGTCGCTTCCGTCGATGACCAGGTCGTGCGCGGCGAGCAGTTCGGCCGCGTTTGCGCGCGCGATGCACGCGTTGACCGGAGCGACCTCGACAAACCGGTTGAGCCGCCTGACAAACTCGGTTGCGAGCTCGGCCTTCGATTGGCCCGCGTCGCTTTCGCGAAACAGCGGCTGGCGATGGAGGTTGGCGAGCTCGACCACGTCGTGGTCGATGATCGTGAGCCGGCCGACGCCGGCGCCGGCGAGCGCCGCGATGACCGCGCTGCCGATCCCGCCCGCGCCGATCACGGCGATCGTCGCGGCCTTGAGCTTGCGCTGCCCGACCCCGCCAACCTGCGGCAGCACGATGTGCCGCGCGTAACGCTCGAGTTCCGAATCTGACAATTCCACCATCGTCATTCGCGCGAAAGCGGGAATCCCGCTTTTCATCAAGCCGTGGTTCCCAAGGAAGCAGGACCCCCGCTTTCGCGGGGGTGACGATTAGCGCCCGGTCGAGCCGAAGCCCCCGGCTCCGCGTCCGGTTTCGCTCAGCTCGGCGACTTCGCGGAATTCCGCCTTCAGAACCGGCGTGGGCACCAGCTGCGCGATGCGCTCGCCGCGGCGCACGTCGAACGGCTCGCTGCCGAGATTGGCCAGGATCACCTTGACCTCGCCGCGATAGTCCTCGTCGATCGTGCCCGGCGTGTTGAGGCAGGTGATGCCGTGCTTGAGCGCAAGTCCCGAACGGGGGCGGACCTGCACCTCGAACCCGGGCGGGATGGCGATTGCGAAGCCGGTCGCGACCGCGTGGCGCTCGCCCGGCGCGAGGGTCAGGTCCTCGGCGGCGACGACGTCCATCCCGGCCGCGCCCATGGTTGCGTAGGAGGGGAGCGGCAGGCCCTCGCCGTGCGGCAGGCGGTGCAGCTCGATCTCGATCATTTGGCTTTTGCCCGCTTCGCTTTGCGTCCGCGCTTGGGCGATGGACCCTTCGCCGCTTTGTCATCGATCAGCCGCACCGCCTCGTCGAGGGTGACGGCCGTGGGATCGGCGCCCTTCGGCAGCGTCGCGTGCGTCGTCCCGTCGCTGACATAAGGGCCGTAGCGCCCGGCCATGACCTTCACGTCCTTGCCGTTGGGATGCTGCCCGAGCACGGCGATCGGCTCGCGCGACGCGCCGCGCTGGCGGCCGGCGCCCGCGGCGGCATCGGCGAGCTTCGCCACCGCCGCGTTCATGCCGGTCTCGAACACTTCGGCGGTCGAGCCGAGCCGCGCATATTTGCCGTCGTGCGCCAGATAGGGGCCGTAGCGCCCGATCGACGCGGTGATCGGCTTGCCGGTCTCCGGATGCGGGCCGATCTCGCGCGGGAGCGACAGCAGCTTCTCGGCCAGCTCGGTGGTCACATCGTCGACGGGCACGTCCTTGGGAATCGAGGCCCGCTTGTCGCCGCGCTCGATGTAAGGACCGAAGCGCCCGGTCTTGAGCATGATGCCATCGCCGAGCTCGCGCGGTCCCTCGCCCGGCCCCTCCGCCCCCGGTTGGCCGAATTTCTGGGTATAGCGGCATTCGGGATAGTTGGAGCAGGCGACGAACGCGCCGAACCGGCCGCCGCGGAGCGACAACCGGCCGCTGCCGCATTGCGGGCAAAGCCGCGGGTCGGAGCCGTCGGCGCGCGGCGGGTACAGCCACGGCGCGAGGAACTCGTCGATCGCCTCGGTGATCTCGGACGGCTTCTGGTCCATGACCTCGCCCGCCTTGGGCTTGAAGTCGCGCCAGAAGTCGTCGAGCAATTTCTGCCAGTCGAGCCGCCCGCCCGACACGTCGTCGAGCTCTTCCTCGAGCTCGGCAGTATAATCGTAGCTGACATATTTATCGAAGAAGCGCTCGAGGAAGGCGGTGACCAGGCGGCCGCTTTCTTCGGGCACGAAGCGGGCCTTGTCGACGCGGACATATTCGCGGTCCTTGAGCGTCTGCAGCGTCGAGGCATAGGTCGACGGCCGGCCGATCCCCAGCTCCTCGAGCCGCTTGACCAGGCTCGCCTCGGAATAGCGCGGCGGCGGCTGGGTGAAATGCTGGGAGGATTCGACGCCGACCTTCAGCGGCGCGTCGCCTTGCCGCAGCGGCGGCATGCGCGCACTTTCCTCATCGTCCGCCTTTTCGTCGCGGCCTTCCTCGTAGAGCGCGAGATAGCCGGGAAAGAGCACCACCTGGCCCGACGCGCGCAGCACCACCCGTCCCGTGCCGTCGGCCAGCTCGACCGTCGTGCGCTCGAGCCGCGCCGAGGCCATCTGGCTCGCCAGCGCGCGATTGTAGACCAGCTCGTAAAGGCGCGCGTGATCGCCGGATGCGGCGCGGGGGCGGTCGAAGTCGGTCGGCCGGATCGCCTCGTGGGCTTCCTGCGCGTTCTTGATCTTGCTCTGGTACTGGCGCGGCTTGTCGGGGACGAAGCCAGAATCGTAGCGGCTCGCGATCGCGCGCCGCGCGGCGCTGACCGCCTCGGGCGCCATGTCCACGCCGTCGGTGCGCATGTAGGTGATCAGCCCGTCTTCGTAGAGCGACTGCGCGACGCGCATCGTGTGGCTCGCCGAAAAGCCGAGCTTGCGCGCCGCTTCCTGCTGCAGCGTCGAGGTGGTGAACGGCGGCGGCGGGTTCCTCGAAAAGGGCTTGGTCTCGACCGAGGAAACGGTGAAGCGCCCCCCCTCGACCGCGGCTTTGGCGCGATCCGCCTCGTCCTTGCTGCCGATCGTCAGCCGCTCGATCTTCTTGCCGTCGAATTGCGCGAGCCGCGCGCTGAAGCGCTGCCCGTCGGCCTCGAAGGTCGCGCCGACCGCCCAATATTCCTGCGGTTTGAACAGCTCGATCTCGCGCTCGCGGTCGACGATCAGGCGCAGCGCCACCGACTGCACGCGCCCCGCCGACTTGGCGCCTGGCAGCTTGCGCCACAGGATCGGCGAGAGCGTGAACCCGACCAGATAGTCCAGCGCGCGTCGCGCCCGGTAGGCGTCGATCAGATCCTCGTCGAGCCCGCGCGGGTGCTTCATTGCCTCGCTGACCGCTGAGTTGGTGATTGCGTTGAAGGTCACCCGCTCGACCTTCGCGGGAAGCGCCTTTTTCTGCCGCAGTACCTCCTGGACGTGCCAGCTGATCGCCTCGCCTTCGCGGTCGGGGTCGGTGGCGAGGATCAGGGTGTCCGCCTTCCTCGCCTCGTCGGTGATCGCGCGCAGTTGCTTCGTGCGGTCGGGCGAGACCTGCCACAGCATCTCGAAGCGCTGCTCGGGGTCGACCGACCCGTCCTTGGGCGGAAGGTCGCGCACGTGCCCGAACGAGGCGAGCACGCGGTGCCCGCTGCCCAGGTACTTTTCGATGGTTTTCGCCTTGGCGGGCGATTCGACGACGACGAGCTTCAAGAGGTCCCCTCACGCATACGCGTACAGGTGGGGCCGCGTCGTTTCGCTCGTCAAGCGGCGCGAAGCGACACCTTGCCTCCAGCGTGACGCTCCAGCCGTCCGGCGAGGTCGAGCTCGAGCAAGGCCATCTGCACCGCGCCGCTCGATGCGCCGGACAGGCGGATGACCTCATCGACCGGCACCGGCGACGGGCCGAGCAGCGTCTCGACCTGCGCGGGGCCGTCCCCGTTCACGGCGTCCGGCGGGCCATGCTCGTACCGCGCCGGCGCCGAGCGCACGCCGGGCTCGATCGCGCCCAGCGCCTCGACCACGTCAGCGGCGCTCTGGACGAGCGTCGCGCCGTCGCGGATCAGCTGGTTGCACCCCTGCGCGCGCGGGTCGAGCGGCGAACCGGGGACCGCCATGACGTCGCGCCCGGCCTCCGCCGCAAGCCGCGCGGTGATCAGCGATCCCGAGCGCGGCGCCGCTTCGACGACGACCGTCCCCTGGCTGATCCCGGCGATGATCCGGTTGCGGCGCGGGAAATCGCGCGCCCGCGGCTCGAGGCCCGGCGGGCGCTCGCTGACCACCAGCCCCTGTTCCATCATTTTGCGCTGCCGCGCTTCATTCTCCGGCGGATAGAAGACGTCGATGCCTCCGGCGGCGCAGCCGATCGTGCCGCTGTCCATCGCGCCGTCATGGGCCGCGGCGTCGATCCCGCGCGCCAACCCCGATACGACCACGAGGCGCTCGCCGCCGAGATCGTGCGCCAGGCCGCGCGCGAAGCGGCAGGCGGCGGCCGAGGCATTGCGCGCGCCGACGATCGCCGCCCCGACTCGGTCGAGCAGTGCGAAATCACCCTTCGCGATCAGCAATGGCGGCGCATCCTCGAGCTCGGCGAGCAAGCGCGGGTAAAGCCCCTGCCCGAGGACCAGGAACGTCGCGCCGAGCCGATCGACCCTGGCGATCTCGGCTTCAGCGTCGGCACGAGCGAACAGCCTGGGCGGAGCGCCGCCGCCGCGCCGCGCGAGGTCGGGGATGGCGTGCAGCGCCGCGGTCGCGCTGCCGAAGCGCGCGATCAGCTGGCGATAGGTCACCGGACCGATGCCGGGCGAGCGGACCAGCCTCAGCCGGTCGGCAAGGTCTTCGATCCTATGCGTGGCTCGGTTCCTTTCCTGAGGCGAAAAATGTTCTCGCGGTGCTTCCACAGCACGAGCAACGCGAAACCGAGCAGCATTGGGAGGAGCGCATCGTCTTTCAGAACGGCGGCGGTAATCGGCGCGCTGACCGCCGCCGCCATGCCCGCGACCGACGAGATTCGGCTCGTCAGCAGCAGAACTATCCACACGATTGCGTAAACCAGCGCTCCGATCGGCAGGAGCGGGATGAGGATTCCGAACAGGGTCGCGACGCCCTTGCCGCCGCGGAACTTCAGCCAGACCGGGTAGAGATGGCCGACCAGCGCCCCGGCCGCCGCCGCCCGCCCGGTCTCTTCACCGAATAATCTCCAGGCGATGAGCACGGCGGCGGTACCTTTGAGACAGTCGAGGATCAGCGTCAGCGCGGCGAGCGTCTTGTTGCCAGTCCGCAGTACATTGGTCGCGCCGATGCTCCCCGAGCCGATTTCGCGAATGTCCCCCTCGCCGCCCAGCCGCGCCACGATCAGCCCGAACGGAATCGACCCGAGCAGATAGCCGAGCGCCAGCGCGAGAAGCATGTCCCGGGTCATTACGCGGGTGGTAGCAAACCGGAACGCCGGCGCAACTCATCCTCCCCGCGATTGCGCGGGGAGGGGGACCGTGCGAAGCACGGTGGTGGGGTCCTTCTTTGACTGTCTGCCAGGCTCGCAAGCTTCGTAAACGGATGAGTCCTTCGGAGGTCAGGCTCTGGAGGGTCCTTCGCCAGCGTCCGGAAGGCTTGCAATTCCGCAGACAGCATCCGTTCGGGCCATTCGTCTTGGACTTTTTCTGCAAGGCGGCGGGTGTCGCTGTTGAGGTCGACGGGCTGGCTCACGATCTTGGACGAAATCCGGATCGTGACGCCCGGCGGGATGCCTGGGTTCGGAAGCAAGGCGTCGCGACAATTCGCATTCCCGCCGACGAGGTCAGGAACAATCTCGAGGGCGTCATCACCCACATTGTCGATCGCTGTCTGGAAAGAGCCCCTCCACCGCACTTCGTGCGGTCCCCCTCCCCACGAAAACGTGGGGAGGATGAATTACCGTGAACCCCTCCGCCCCCCTCCTCTTCTTCGATTCCGGCGTCGGCGGGCTGTCGGTGCTCGGGCCGACGCTCGCGCTGCTGCCCAACGCGCCGGTCGTCTATGCGGCGGACAGCGCGGGCTTCCCCTACGGCAAGCGGACCGAGGCCGAGATCGCCAGCCGCGTTCCGGCGTTGCTCGGGCGGCTGGTCGAGCGCTTCCGCCCGCGCCTCGCGGTGATCGCCTGCAACACCGCCTCGACCATCGCGCTCGATCACGCCCGCGCCGCGCTCGACCTGCCGGTGGTCGGGACGGTGCCGGCGATCAAGCCGGCGGCGGAGCTGTCGACGAGCCGCGTCATCGGAGTGCTCGGCACCGAGGCGACCGTGCGCCAGCCTTACGTCGACGACCTCGCCGCCAAATTCGCCGCCGACTGCACGCTCGTGCGCCACGGCTCGCCGGAGCTGGTTGAGCTTGCCGAGGCCAGGCTCGCCGGCGATGCGCTGAGCCTCGACGACGTCCGCGCGGCGGTCCAGCCGATGTTCGATGCGCCGAGCGGCGACCGGATCGACACGGTGGTGCTCGCCTGCACCCATTTCCCTCTGCTTGGCGACGAGCTTCGCGCCGCCTTCCCGGGGATCGGCTATGTCGACGGCGGGCCCGGCATCGCCCGGCGCATTGCGTATCTGACCCGCGAGCAAGCGTGGCCGCGGGAACCCGTCGCTGGAACCATCATCTATACGGGAGGCGACGCGCGGCGGCCGCTGATGGCCAGCCTCGCGCGGTTCGGCATCGGCGCGGTGCAGGCGATATGAGGCTGGAATATCGGCAGGGGCGGAGTTAAAGGCCCGCCAGGCGAGGCGAGTTCCTTGGATTACGACAGCATCTTCAGATCGGCGATCGACCGTCTTCACGGCGAAGGCCGATACCGCGTGTTCATCGACATCCTGCGCACCAAGGGCAGTTTCCCAAACGCGCATTGCTTCGGCGGCAACGGCCCCAAGCCGATCACCGTCTGGTGCTCGAACGACTATCTCGGCATGGGCCAGCACCCCGCCGTGGTCGAAGCGATGGAAACGGCGCTGCACGAGGTCGGCGCCGGCTCGGGCGGCACGCGCAACATCAGCGGCAACACCCATTATCACACCGAGCTCGAGGCCGAACTCGCCGACCTTCACGCCAAGCAGGGCGCGTTGCTGTTCACGTCGGGCTATGTGTCGAACGAAGCGGCGCTGTCGACGCTCGGCAAGCTGCTGCCCGACTGCCTGATCTTCTCCGACGAGCTCAACCATGCGTCGATGATCGCCGGGATTAAGCATTCCGGCTGCGAGAAGCGCGTGTTCCGCCACAACGACCTCGACCATCTCGAGGAGCTGCTTGCGGCGGCCGATCCCGACGTCCCCAGGCTGATCGCGTTCGAGAGCGTCTATTCGATGGACGCCGACATCGCCCCGATCGCCGCGATCTGCGACCTTGCCGACAAATATCACGCGCTCACCTATCTCGACGAGGTCCACGCGGTCGGCATGTACGGCGAACGCGGCGGCGGCATTTCCGAGCGCGACGGCGTCGCGGAACGGATCACCATCATCGAGGGCACGCTGGGCAAGGCGTTCGGGGTGATGGGCGGCTATATCGCCGCCGACAGGACGATCATCGACTGCATCCGCAGCTACGCGCCCGGCTTCATCTTCACCACCAGCCTGTCGCCGGTCCTGGTCGCCGGCGCGTTGGCCAGCGTCCGGCACCTGAAGGCGTCGAGCGAGGAACGCCGCGCGCAGCAGGAAGCCGCCGCCATGCTCAAGGCCAAGTTCGCGGCGGCCGGCCTGCCGGCGATGCCGAGCGCGACGCACATCGTTCCGCTGCTGGTCGGATGCCCCATCAAGGCCAAGCGCATCAGCGACATCCTGCTCGCCGAATACGGCCTCTACGTGCAGCCGATCAATTTCCCGACCGTGCCGCGCGGCACCGAGCGCCTGCGCTTCACCCCCGGTCCGACCCACACGCCCGAGATGATGGACGCGCTGACCGCGGCGCTGGTCGAAATCTGGACCCGCGGCGAGCTCAGCCTCGCCGCCTGAATTCGCTTAACTGTCGTGGTGGATGCTGCTGGGTTTCGGCGGCGTGTCGCGCGGCACGTCCGGCTCGGGGCTGCCCTCGCCTTGGACGATCGGCTGTCCCGTCGCTTCCTTGTAGACGCTGCCGGTCATCGGGTCGAAGAACAGGGCCTTCGCATTGGCCTTGATCCGCTCCGTCGTTCCGAAGGCCGCGATCGATTTTGAAAAATCGACCTTCTTGCGGACATCGTCGAGCGGCATGCCGGCCTTGGCTAGCGGTATGACCTGCGCGCGAAGGTCGCGCATCGCCGCGACCAGCTTGTCGAGATAGAGGCTGTCGCTCATCGGCGCGCCATGACCTGGAATCAGCGTTGCGAAGCCGAGCGCCTTCACCTTGCCGATCGTCTCGATCCAG
>DASTID010000067.1:0-2691 GCA_035717905.1 Sphingomicrobium sp.
TCTGCAGTTTTGAACCCCTGCCCAATAACCTCGAACAGCCGCTGGCACTTCGCTATCACGGCCACCAGTTCCGCGTGTACAACCCCGACATCGGCGACGGCCGCGGCTTTCTGTTCGCACAACTCAGGGACGAAGGCGGGCGCCCCCTCGACCTCGGCACCAAGGGCTCCGGCCAGACGCCCTATAGCCGCGGCGCCGACGGCCGGCTGACGCTCAAGGGCGGAGTCCGCGAGGTGCTCGCGACCGAGATGCTCGAAGCGCTCGGCGTGAACACTTCCAAGAGCTTCGCCCTGTTCGAGACCGGCGAGCAGCTGACGCGCGGCGACGAGCCCTCGCCGACCCGCTCGTCGGTGCTGACTCGCCTCAGCCATGGCCACATCCGGATCGGCACGTTCCAGCGCCAGGCCTTCTTCCAGGACACAGACGCGCTCGACCGGCTCGTGAGATACTGCCTCGAGCATCTTTACGGTGAAGTACTCTCAGCCGACGGCGCGGAGAACGCGCTCCGCCTGTTCGATCTCGTCGCCGGGCGGACGGCAGCGCTTGCCGCCAGCTACATGGCGGCGGGCTTCGTCCACGGAGTTCTCAACAGCGACAATATCAACATCACCGGCGAAAGCTTCGATTACGGGCCCTGGCGGTTCACCCCCTATTGGGACGGCGATTTCACCGCCGCCTATTTCGACCATTTCGGCCTCTATTCCTTCGCCCGCCAGGCCGAGGCGATCCACTGGGACCTGGCGCAACTCGCCGGCTGCCTGTCGCTGCGGACCGAAGCGCCGCCGCTGTCCGACATTCTTGGCGGCTGGGGCGACAGGTTCGAACGAGCGCTGGTCGAGAAATTGCTGTGGCGTCTTGGCGTCGAGCCGCGCGACGCAACCTCGGATGCCGATCTTGCGCGAGTGCTCGTGGATGCCCTCGCCTCGAAGGCGGCGACCATCGACCGAATCTTTTTCGACTGGCGCGGCGGCCGCGATCCCGGCACCGAAAGCTACCCGACCGAGCCGTTCCGCGCGTTGGCCGCTCACCTTAAAAAGGGGACTGTCCCCTTTTCCCGTGGATGCCATCCCTATTGGTCGGACGCCGACCCCTGCTCGATGCATATCGAGGAGGTCGAGGCGATCTGGGACGCGATCGCAAGCCAAGACGACTGGCGGCCGTTCGAGGCGAAGATCGCCTCGGTTCGTCGAATGGGCGCCGCGATGCGATCGTAACGGCCGTTGCTTCGCTTGACCGCGCCCGCGGCCCGTGGTGGAGCGCGCGCCATGGCAGGGCGTATCACCTCGACCGAGCCGGCGACCGGCAAGGAAATCTGGTCCGGAGAGCCTGGCGATGCAGCCGCCGAGGTCGCGGCGGCTCGTGCCGCCTTTCCCGGCTGGGCCGACCATTCCGTGGCCTATCGGACCGAAGCGCTTCGGCGCTTCGCCAATGTCGTCCGCAAGAAGGACAAGGAGTTCGCGACGCTGATTGCCCGCGAGACGGGCAAGCCCTTCTGGGAAACGCAGACCGAGGTCGCGGCGGTCATCAACAAGGTCGAGATTTCGATCAACGCTTATGCCGAGCGAACGCCCAAGCGCGCCATCGAGGCGGCGATGGGAAGCCGGGTTTCGGTGCGGCACAAGCCGCACGGCGTGCTGGCGGTTCTCGGCCCCTATAATTTCCCCGCGCACCTGCCCAACGGCCACATTGTCCCGGCGCTGATCGCCGGCAATGCGGTGGTGTTCAAACCGTCCGAAAAGACGCCCGCGACCGGTGAGTTCCTGGTGCAATGCTATCGCGAGGCGGGAATTCCCGAAGGCGTGATCCGCTTGCTGATCGGCGGCCCCGACGAGGGCAGGGCGCTCGCCGGCCAGAGCGAGCTCGACGGCCTTTTGTTCACCGGCTCGGCGCGCGCGGGCATGGCGCTCCACAAGCAGTTCGCCGAAACTCCCCAGAAGATCCTCGCGCTCGAGCTGGGCGGCAACAACCCCTTGGTCGTCTGGCAGCCCAAGGACGTCGAGGCCGCGGCGGCAATTGCCGTCCAGTCCGCTTATCTGAGCGCCGGCCAGCGCTGCACCGCCGCGCGGCGGCTGATCGTCGAGGACGGGCAGGAAAAGCCGCTGATCGATGCGATCGCGGCGATGATTGACCGGATCATCGTCGACGAGCCGTTCGCCGACCCGCAGCCGTTCATGGGCCCGGTCATCGATAACGACACCGCGCACCATCTGCAGGAGCAATGGGTCGGGCTGATGATGAAGGGCGCAAAGCCGATCCGTAGGCTCGACCGGCCGTTCGACGACCGCCCATACCTGACGCCCGCTCTGATCGACGCGACCGAGGCGAAGGACCGGCCGGACGAGGAGATTTTCGGGCCGGTTCTGCAGCTGATCCGGGTCAAGGACTTCGACGCCGCAATCGCGGAGGCAAACAATACGCGCTTCGGCCTCGCCGCGAGCCTGGTCGGCGGTACGCCCGAACAGTTCGAATATTTCTGGAGCCATATCCGCGCCGGTGTCATCAACTGGAACGGCCCCACCAACGGCGCGCCTTCTACGGCACCGTTCGGCGGCATCGGGCTGTCGGGCAACCACCGCCCGAGCGCCTTTTACGCGGCCGATTATTGCGCCTATCCGGTGACCAGCGTGCAGGCGGACCGGGTGCGCGGCGCGATAGGGCAGGGGCTGCGCGATCCAAACATGATCGAGGATT
>DASTID010000068.1:0-4429 GCA_035717905.1 Sphingomicrobium sp.
CAAGGTGATCGACCGCACCGGGCTGATCCTCGAAATCTTCGGCGAGCGCGCGGTGACCGCGGAAGGGCGGCTCCAGGTCGAGCTTGCGCATCTCGACTATCAGGCGGGACGGCTGGTCAGGAGCTGGACCCACCTCGAGCGCCAGCGCGGCGGCTTCGGCTTCCTCGGCGGCCCCGGCGAGACCCAGATCGAGGCCGACCGGCGGCTGATCCGCGAGCGCATGGCGCGGATCCGGCGCGAGCTCGACCAGGTCAAGCGCACGCGCTCGCTCCACCGCGGGCGACGGCAGCGCGCGCCTTGGCCGGTGATTGCGCTGGTCGGCTATACCAACGCCGGAAAATCTACCTTATTCAATCGCTTGACGGGCGAAGCCGTGTTCGCGGAGAACCTCCTGTTCGCGACCCTCGACCCGACGATGCGCGACATCCGGCTGCCCGGGTTCGACAAGGCGATCCTGTCCGATACCGTGGGGTTCGTGTCCGACCTGCCGACCGAGCTGATCGCCGCGTTCCGGGCAACTCTCGAGGAAGTGCGCTCCGCGGATTTGCTGGTCCACGTCCGCGACATGGCGCACCCCGACAGCGAGGCGCAGCGCGACGACGTCGCCGACGTGCTCGGCTCGCTCGGCCTCGCGGAGGAGGGCGCACCGCCGCGGATCGAGGCGTGGAACAAGCTCGACCTCCTCTCGGACGAAGGACGCGGGCGGTTGGCCGGGGAAGCGAAGCGCCGAACCGACGTGGTGCCGATCTCGGCGCTCACCGGCGAAGGCGTAGACGCGTTGCGCGAGGCGATGGCCGCCAGGCTGAGAAGCGGGGAGGAGGTTCACCGGATCCGCCTCGCCGCGAGCGACGGCGGCAAAATCGCCTGGCTCCATGCGCGGGGCGAAGTGCTCGACCAACAGCTCGAGCATGACGAGGTGCAGCTGTCGGTCCGCCTGTCGCCCGACAATTGGGCGCGGTTTCAGGCGCTCGAATCGGCCTGAGCCTTCTTCGCCGCGACCCACAAGGCTTCTTTCTCGTCGAGCGAGAGGTCGGCGAAACCGGGCTCCTGTTCGATCGCGCGGAAGCGCAATTCGAACTTGCGATTGGCTTCACGCAATGCGGCTTCCGGCTCGATGTTGAGATGGCGTGCGAGGTTGACGACGGCGAACAGGAGGTCGCCGAGCTCGTCGAGCATGCGGTGGTGGTCGGTCTCGGCGTCGAGCTCGGCCAATTCCTCGTCGATCTTGGCGCGCGGTCCTGAGGGATCCGGCCAGTCGAAGCCGGTGCGGGCCGCTCGCCGCTGGAGCTTGGCGGCGCGCTCGAGCGCCGGGAGCGCCAACGCAACGCCCGCCAAGGCGCTCGAATCGTGGGATTTCTCGCGCTCGGCGGCTTTCAGTTCTTCCCAGCCGGGACTATGCTCGGCGTCGCCGAAGATGTGCGGATGACGCCTCTCGAGCTTGTCGCAGATGCGGGCGATCACGTCGTCGATTGTGAATTGTCCGGCCTCGGCCGCCATTTGGGCGTGGAACACGACCTGGAGCTGGAGGTCGCCGAGCTCGTCGGCCAGCGCATCCATGTCGTCGCGCGCGATCGCGTCGGCGACCTCATAGGCTTCCTCGATCGTGTAGGGCGCGATCGTGGCGAAGCTTTGCTCGCGGTCCCATTCGCAGCCGCGCTGGGGATCGCGCAGTCGCTTCATGATCGCGACTAGGCGGGCGAGATCAGCCAAAAGCGGGGCCCCCGCTCGTCATTTCAAATAGTATGATAATATGCATTATGTAAAGTATCAGAGCCATCAGGGGACCAGCACCAGCCATCGCCCCTCGACGCCCCAGCGGCTGAGCGACGACAGGAAATTCATGCCGAGGACGTTCAAGTCGTCATTCTCCGCGACCTGGAGCCCGACGTCGCTGCGGGTGATCCCGCCGACCTGAAGCTCGGCGGCGCGGCCGCTCGACACGCGGATGATGCCATTGCCGGTGCGAACGAACTGGTCGCGCCGGCTCGACACGTCGACTCGGGCGCGTCGTGCGGTGCCGCGGTCGATCGTGGTCATAGTTGCGCCGCTGTCGACCAGGAATTTGACCGGCGTGCCGTTGATCCGCCCTTCGACCCAGAAATGGCCGTCGATCGCCATCGGGATGCGGGTCTCCTCGCCTTCCTGCACGGGAGTGCCGATCGCCTCGGCCTTCAGGCGCTGCGCGACCCAGCCGAAATTGTCGCGGAAGGTGAACAGGACGAAGCCCGCCGCGAAGATCGCGACCCAGGCGAGCGCCATCGTCGCCAGCTTGGCGAGCGGCTCGCGGCGCGACATCAGGGCGCCGAGGACGAGCATCAGCGCCATCAGGATATAGACGCCGCCGAGCATCAGGTCGTTGGTCATGGAAGCGCGATCTCGAGCCCGTCATAGGCCGGCTCCGCCCAGTCGGGCAGCTCGGCGCGCAAGCTGCGGTAATCGAGGCCGTTGCCCATGTGCGTCAGATATAGGCGCCCGACGCCAAGCTCACGAGCCCAGCCGAGCACGCCGTCGAGATGCGCGTGAGTCGGGTGCGGCCGGCGCGTCAGGCAGTCGGCGATCCATACGTCCGCGCCTTGATACAGTGCCGCCATATCCTCGGTTAAATCACTGAAATCGATGCCGTAGGCGATCGATCTGTCGTTCTCGTCGAAGCGCATGCCGAGCGAGCTCGCGCTGCCGTGCGGCTGGTCGACGAAGCGCACGGCGGCATCGCCGAACGCCCATTGGTTGCCGATTTCGCGCGGCGCGACGATCGGCCGGTAGAAGTCGCTTTGCTCGAACGCATAAGCGAACCGTCGCGCCAGGCTGCGGAGCGTGTCCGCTCGGCCGAGCAGCGGAACGGGACCTTCGAGCGCCTGGGAGACCGGCCTCAGCTCGTCGATGCCGTGGACGTGATCGCCATGGTCGTGGGTGACGATCACCGCGTCGAGCGTGCCGACGCGGGCGGCGAGCAGCTGCTGGCGAAGGTCGGGGCCGCAATCGACGAGAACGCGGGAATTGCCGCTTTCGACCAGGATCGACGAGCGCAGGCGCGCGTTGCGCGGCTCGTCCGGGTCGCACTGGCCCCACTCGTTGCCGATCTTGGGCACGCCCGTCGACGTCCCGCAGCCGAGGATGCGGACCTTCACGCGGTTTTGGCAAACAATTTGAAGAAGTTGGCCGTGGTTGTGCCGGCGAGTTGCTCGACCGGCTCGCCGCGCAGCCCGGCCACGAACGCGGCGGTGTCGGCAACGAACGCCGGCTCGCACGTCTTGCCGCGGTGCGGGACGGGCGCGAGGAACGGCGAATCGGTCTCGACCAGCATGCGGTCGGCGGGCAGCCATTTCGCCGTCGCCTGTAGGTCCGCCGCGTTCTTGAAGGTGACGATCCCCGACAGCGAGACATAGAAGCCGAGGTCGAGCCCCTTGCGCGCGAGCTCGGCCGAACCGGTGAAGCAGTGGAGCACGCCGGTGACGCCCTTCTCTTTCGCGGCGCGCTCGAGGATTTCGGCGGTGTCCGTCTCCGCCTCGCGGGTGTGGACGACGAGCGGCAGGCCGGTCCTGTGAGCTGCCTCGACATGCGCCTCGAAGCGCTCGCGCTGCGCCGCGCGGTCCGACTTGTCGTAATAATAATCGAGTCCGCACTCGCCGATCGCGACGACGCGCGGGTGCTCCGCGGCCTCGGCCAGCGCGGCGGCGCCGAGATCGGGGTGGGCGTCGGCCTCGTGCGGGTGAACCCCGACGCTGGCCCAGACGTCGCGGTTGCGCTCCGCGACGGCGATCACCTCGCCCCACTCGTTCTGGCGGGTCGAAATGTTGAGAAAGCCGGAGACGCCGCGTTGCCGCGCGCTTTCCAGCACCTCGTCCTGGCGCTCGGCGAGGCCTTCGTAATTGAGGTGGCAATGGCTGTCGATCAGCCTCACGCCGCGGCCTCCTCCTCGAGCTCGAGCCGCGGGAACAAGGGCGTCGGCTGCGGGATCGGATCGCCGCCCTTGCCCGCGTCGATCAGGGTCAGCAGCCGGTCCGCCGAGGCGGGCACGATCGGCGCGATCGCCCGGGCCAGGCCGCGAACCGCGGCGACCAGCGTCCCGAGCACCGCGGCCATGCGCTCCGGGTCGCTTTTGCGCAGCGCCCAGGGCGCCAGCGTGTCGACATAAGCGTTGCAGGCGAACACGGCGCGCAGCCAGGCTTCGATGCCGACCGAAAAGGCGAACCGCTCGAACGCCTCCGGGACTTCCTCGTCCGTTGCCTTGCGGACCAGTTCGAGTAGCTCTGTGTCTTCGGGAGCATTGCCAACTTCGGGAAGAACGCCACCCAAATTCTTGTGAATCATCGATAAAGTGCGCTGCGCGAGATTGCCGAAGCTGTTGGCGAGCTCGGCGTTGGCGCGCGCGACGATCGCTTCGGCGCTGTAGCTGCCGTCCTGCCCGAACGGCACTTCGCGCAGCAGG
>DASTID010000069.1:0-5848 GCA_035717905.1 Sphingomicrobium sp.
GGGCGACCGGCCGCCGCTGCTCCTGCTGACCAGCCTCCCGATCCTGTTCGGCGAGCATTTCTCGCTCGAGGAGGCGGGTTCCCCGGCGGTCAAGGCGCTGCGGACCCGCTACCGCGTGCTGCCGATCAGCGTCACCAGCCCAGACGAGCTCGCCAAGGGCCGATTGCTGCTCATGGCCCATCCGCGGGCGCAGCCGGCGGAGGACCTGGTCGCGCTCGACGATTGGGTGCGCGGCGGCGGTCGCGTGCTGCTGCTCGCCGACCCGATGCTCGAATGGCCGAGCCAGCGGCCGCTCGGCGACGCGCTGCGCCCGCCGCCGATGTTCGCCGACACCGGCCTGCTCGCGCATTGGGGCCTCAGGCTCGATGCGCCGGACGAGCGCGGCGAGGCGAAGCGCCGCTTCGCCGGCTATCGGGTCATGACCATTTCGCCGGGTGCGCTGTCTGGCGATTGCAACGTCAGCCGCGATCGGCTGGTCGCGCGCTGTGCCGTCGGCAAGGGCGAAGCGACGATCGTCGCCGACGCCGATCTTCTCAACGTCACGCGGGTGTCGTCGAGCAGCGAGAACCTCGCCGCCTTGCTCGCCGAACTCGCTTCGCTCGAGCATGGGTGATTCGGTAAACAACAGACTTATCCACAGCGTTAAACCCGACACGGACGCGCTGCGCCGCACCGCTTTGGCCCCTAGGAAACCGCCGAATTCCGCCAATTTCCGCTTCTACCCATGAAATCCCACAGAATCCCATTGTATCCCGCACAGCGTTGAGTTACTGACAAGGGCTGTAGCGCGGGGGCAGACCCTTTGATTCGAACCTGGACGTGGTGCGCGCGTGACGACGCGCGTCCGCGAGGGGTCGCTTGCGCGCTGCGAATGGGGAGTGGACGTGGCGCTAGAGCATCTGTTTCAGGGCAGCGCTTTGAACGCGGTCGACGGCAAGGGCCGCGTATCGATCCCCGCATTCCTGCGCGGCGTCATCGAGCGCCGCGGCGGCGCCCGCACCATCGTCCTCGCCAAGCACGAAGCCTTCCCTTGCCTTACCGCTTATGATCCCGCTTACGCCGCGCTGAAGCACGCCAAGCTCGAGCGCCTGCTCGAAAAGGAAGAGACGAACCCCGAGGCGCAGCTCGAATATCAGCAGCGCAACCTGATGGCGTTCGCGGCGACCGAAGAGGTCCCCTACGACAGCAGCGGCCGCATCCTCATGCCCCCGATGATGCGCCGCAAGGGCCAGATCGCCGATCTGGCCCTGTTCCTCGGCACCGGCGAGACGTTCCAGATCTGGAACCCGCAGCTGCTTCTCGACGAGCCGCGCATCCCCGACGACTTGAAGGACATCGCGCGGTTCCGGCTCGACGAGCGCGGAGCTTCGGCATGACCGGCGCCCGGCCCAGCCAGGCGCCGCATGTCCCGGTGCTGATGGAAGAAGTGATTGCCGCGCTGGCGATCGCCGGTGGCGAAACCGCGGTTGACGGCACGTTCGGAGCGGGCGGCTATACGCGCGCCATGCTCGGGGCGGGGGCGGGACGAGTGATCGGCTTCGATCGCGACCCCGATGCGATCCGTGAAGGACGGTCGCTCGTCCCGGACCCACAGCTTACGTTGATCAACGAACGCTTCAGCCTGATGGACCGAGTGCTGGCTGAACGTGGCATCGGGCAGGTCGACGCAATCGCGCTCGACATAGGAGTTTCCTCGATGCAGCTCGATCGGGCGGACCGCGGCTTTTCCTTCTCGGCCGACGGTCCGCTCGACATGCGGATGAGCAAGTCCGGCATGACCGCGGCCGAGTTCCTGAACGAGGCCGACGAGGGCGAAATCATGCGCATCCTGCGCGACTATGGCGAAGAGCCGCGGGCGCGCGCCATCGCCCGCGCCATCGTCGCAGCGAGGCCGGTCGAGCGCACCGCCGAGCTGGCCGCGATCGTGCGCCGCGCCGCCGGCTTCCGCGCCGGCCAGAAGAGCGACCCCGCGACCCGCACTTTCCAGGCGATCCGCATCCATCTGAACGCCGAACTCGACGAGCTCGAGCAGGGCCTCGAGGCCGCCGAGCGTTCGCTCAAGCCCGGCGGACGCCTCGCCGTCGTCACCTTCCACAGTCTCGAGGACCGCATCGTCAAGCGCTTCTTCCGCGAGCGTAGCGGAGGAACGCCCGCCGGTTCGCGCCACCGTCCCGCCCTTAGCGACCCGAACGAGCCGACGTTCGAGCGGGTCGCCAAGCCGGTGTCCCCGACGGAGCGCGAGCTGGCGGCGAACCCACGGTCGCGCTCGGCGCGGCTGAGGAGCGCTGTCCGCACTGCCGCGCAGCCATGGAAAGGGAGCGTTCAATGAGCGCGAGAAGCTTCCGCTCGGTATTCATGGTGGCGAGCTGCGCCGGCGCCGCGCTGGGCTGCTATCTCGTCTCGCTGCGGGTCGCCTCGGAGCGCGCCGCGGTCGAGGACGTCGAAACCCGGATCGTGCTCGCGCAGCAGGACCTGCGCGTGCTCCAGACCGAGATCGGCACCCGCGGCCGGCTCGCCCAGCTCGAGCGGTGGAACGCGCGCGTGCTCGCGCTGTCCGCGCCCGAGGCCGACCAATTCCTCGCCGGCAGCTTCGAGCTCGCGCGGCTGACGCAGCCCGAGCACAAGGTCGACTTCCAGGCGCCGGTGGTGCTCGCCGCCGCGCCCGCGCCCGAGCGGCACAAGCCGCCGATCGGCGAACCCGCCACCGACAATCCCGGCCCTGCCAATGCGCAGGGTCCGGCCGCACTGCTTCATGAGGCAAGCCTGAAGACCGAGACTCGCGAGGTCCCGGCACCGCCCGCCGCCAACCTGTCCCAGGCGGCGCGCTCGAAGTCCACGGAGGAGCCGGCGAACGCGGCAAAGCCGGCCGCAAAGAAATCCGTGGATAAGCCGGGCCTCGCGGCCGCCCAGCCGGTGACAAAGCCGGTGCGCATTGCGAAAACCGACCCGCTCGCGCCGCTGCCGGCGCGGCATTCCGCGAAACATCCCAAGGACTCAACCGCCGACCGATGAACGCTCCGTCGCCCGCTCTCGTCGCGCCCCGGCCCGAGCGGCTCCGACTCGTCGGCCAGCGGCGGCAGATGCTCGCGGTCATGCACCAGCGGCTGATGATCGGCATGCTGGTCTATGCCGGGATCGTCGCGCTGATCGCGCTCCGGATCCTGTGGCTCGCGGCGTTCGGCGACCACGCCGGGCGCAAGGTCGGGCTGACCACCCTCCTTCCCGACCGCGGCGACATCGTCGACCGCGACGGCGAGCCTCTGGCGCGCACGATCGACGCGTGGACCATCGCCATCCACCCGACCAAGGTGATTGGCGACAAGCTCGACCTCGCGCGCAAGCTCGCGGAACTGATGCCCGAGCGGACCGAGGCGCAATATTTCGCGCTTCTCCGCTCGGGCAAATCCTTCTTCTATCTGCGCCGCCGTGCCGCGCCCGGGCTCGTCGAAGCGGTCAACGCGATCGGCGAGCCCGGCCTCGCCATCCAGCGCGAGCCCGACCGGCTCTACCCGCAGACCAGCCTTGCCGCGCACGTCATCGGCTACACCGATATCGACGGCCACGGCGTAGCGGGGATGGAGCGCGCGTTCGACGACTATCTGTCCAACCCGGAGACGCGCGGCGAGCCGCTGACCCTGTCGATCGACAGCCGCGTCCAGCAGGCCCTCGAGCACGAGCTGATCGACGCGATGACAACCTTCTCGGCGTTCGGCGCCGCGGGCATCGTGATGGACGTCAACACCGGCGAAGTGCTGGCCATGACCTCGCTTCCGCAGGTCAACCCGAACGATGCCGGCGCCGCCCCGCCTGAGGCCCGGTTCAACCGCGCGACGCTCGGCGTCTATGAGCTCGGCTCGACGTTCAAGCCGTTCACCGTCGCGATGGCGATGGACAGCGGCATCATCCGCAGCTTCGGCAAGGTCTATAATTGCCCCGACCAGCTGCTCGCCTACGGCCATGCGATCCACGACACCCACCCGTTCGGCGGGCCGTGCACCGTTGCCGACATCATGAAGGAAAGCTCGAACATCGGCACGGCGCAGATCGCCGCGCAGGTCGGGTCCGAGCGGCAGAAATTCTTCCTCGGGAAAATGGGCTTCCTCGACCGCGTCGGAATCGAGCTCAAGGAGCGCGGACGGACGCTGACGCCCGGCTCCAACTGGGGCCCACTGGAAGTGATGACGGTCGGCTACGGCCACGGCATCGCGGTGACTCCGCTGCATTTGGCGACGGGCTATGCGACCCTGTTCAACGGCGGCCTCTACCGACCGGCGACGCTGCTCAAAGTCGACCGCAAGCATCCGGTCGCGCCGGGCAAGCGCGTGTTCAGCGCAAGCACGAGCTACCGGATGCGCGGGCTGCTGCGCGAAGTGGTGCTCGCCGGCACCGGGCGGAAGGCCGATGCGCCGGGCTATCGCGTCGGCGGCAAGACCGGCACGGCCGAGAAGCTGCTCAACGGCCATTATACCTCGTCGGCGGTGGTCACGACCTTCGCCGGCGTTTTCCCGATGGACGAACCCCGTTATGTGGTCGTCGCCATGCTCGACGACCCCAAGCCGACCAAGGAAACCTACGGGTTCCACACCGCCGGGTGGAACGTCGCGCCGGTGGTCAGCAAGACGATCAGCCGCATCGCCCCGATGCTCGGCGTACGGCCCGACCGGAACCGCGAACCGGACATGTCCGAGGTGACTCCGTTCGTCCACGAACGCGCGAAGGATTGAGCCCAGGTGCGGTTGCGCGATCTCGCGGACGTCGATTCGGATTCGCAGGTGACCGGCTTTGCGATCGACCATCGCAAGGTCGCCGCGGGGTCGGTGTTCGGCGCCTTCAGGGGACAGCTGTTCGACGGCGAGGATTTCATCGGCCAGGCGGTTGACCGCGGCGCGGTCGCCGTGGTCGCGCGCCCCGAAGCCGAGGTGATCCGGGTGCCGCATCTGGCGGACCCGCAGCCGCGCCGGCTGTTCGCCGAGCTCGCCGCGAAATATTACGCGCCCTATCCGGCGACGGTCGTTGCGGTGACCGGGACCAACGGCAAGACTTCGACGGTCGAGATGACGCGCCAGATCTGGCGCATGTCGGGTCAGCGCTCGGCCTCAATCGGAACGCTGGGGGTTACGACGTCCGACGACCAGGTGAAGACTGGCCTGACCACGCCCGACATCGTGACGTTTCTGAACAACATGGCGGGGCTCAGGCGCATGGGCATCAGCCATGTCGCCTACGAGGCTTCGAGCCATGGGCTTGACCAGCACCGCGCCGAGGGCGTCCCACTCGCCGCCGCCGCGTTCACCAACTTCAGCCGCGACCATCTCGATTATCACCCGACGATGGATGCCTATTTCGAAGCCAAGATGCGGCTGTTCGAGGCGCTGCTCGCGCCCGCAAAGCCGGCCATCGTGTGGACCGACGACGCGAGGTCGGACGAAGTCATCGAGCGCTGCAAGCGCGCCGGGCACGAGGTGATGACCGTCGGCCGCGGCGGCGAGACGATCCGCCTGATCGACCAGGCGCCGACCCCGCTCGGCCAGGCGCTGACGCTCGAACACCAGAGCAAACGCGTTCGTCTCGCGCTGCCGCTGATCGGCGCCTATCAGGCCGCGAACGTGCTGACAGCGGCCGGACTGGCGCTGGCGACCGGCGGGACATGGGACGGCGTCTTTTCCGCGATGCAGCGGGTGTCGCCGGTGCGCGGCCGGCTCGAGCGCGCGGTGATCAGCCGCACCGGCGTGCCGGTCTATGTCGATTACGCCCACACCCCCGATGCGCTCGAGGCCGCGATCGCGGCGCTTCGCCCGCACGTCGAAGGCCGGCTGATCACCCTGTTCGGCGCAGGCGGCGACCGCGA
>DASTID010000070.1:0-2829 GCA_035717905.1 Sphingomicrobium sp.
GCCAGGGTGATGATCGTCGTCGGGGCGAGGCGCCTGACCAGCGTGGTCACCAAAGCGGCGGCCGCGAGCATGCCGACCGTCTGGGCCAGGTCAATGCCCGCGATCCAGGTGGGCGAGACGTCGAGCTCGTTGACGACGAGCGGCACGAACAGCACGTTGACGGCGCCGAGGCCGAGCATCGTCACCGACGAGGCCATGATGATGCCGGCCAGCACCCTCGAGCCGCGGACGACGGCGAGGCCGGCGCGAATCGAGGTCAGCATGCCCGTACCGCGGGCCGCCGCGTGCTCCTCGCCACTGATCCGGCCGGCGCTGGCCGCGATGCGCGAGATGAACGCGAACGAGACCAGGAACGTGGCCGCGTCGATCGCGAAGCCGATCGGCGCCGAGCCGAAGACGCCGAACAGCAGCCCAGCAATGCCCGACCCGATGACGCCGCCGATGACCTGCGAGCCCTGGGCGAGCGAGTTGGCCGCCGGCAAGCCCTCGGCCGGCACGATGTGCGGCAGCATGGCCCCGCGGGCCGGCCGGAAGAAGGTCCCGATCGAGGCCTGGGTGAAGCCGAGCACGTAGAGCAGCGGAACGAGCGCCCCCGTCTGCACCAGCCCGAAGGCGAGGACGATCCCGGCGCGCAGGAGGTCGGCGGCAAGCATGATGCGGCGCCGGTTCCATCGGTCGACGTAGACGCCGGCCGCCAGGCCCACGGTGAACGCCGGCACCGCTTCGGCGATCGCCATCAGGGCAATCGCGAAGTTCGAACCGGTCAGATCGTTGATGACAAGCAGGACCAGCAGCAGGGTGATGCCGTCGCCGATATCGGACACCACCTGTCCGGCGAACAGGTGTCGGTAGTCGCGGATGCGCAGGACGTCGCGCACGCCCATGGGACTGGCGGTCATCGGCTTGACTTCCTTGGATAGAAGCCGACCAAGAGGCCGTACTCGGTGCCCTCGGGGTCCTCGTGCTCGTCCATGGCGGCGAGGCGCTCGATGAGCCTGACCACCCGCTTCGCGTTCCGGGGACTGAGGCGGGCGCCCCCGAGCCACAGCGCCATGCTGCGCGTCGTGTCCTCGCGCTCGCCCAGCCGGATCGCGCCGCTCCGCACCGACGCCACGATCTCGGCCCGGGACTTGGTGAAGATGGCGTCGAGCATGTCGTCGATGGCCTTGTCGCCCGCTGCCGCCTGGCCGAGCAGCCCGGGCTCGAGCCGGTACGAGCGGGCGGTCGCGGCATAGCCCTTCTCCAGGATGCCGGACACCATCCTCGTCTCGGCGACCCGGAGGAAGCCGCGCTCCTCGAGCAGGTTGAGATGGTGGTAGAGCTTCGTCTGCTTCGTGCCCAGCTTTTCCGCGAGGGCCTTGGCCGTCCACGGACGGCCCGGATCCTCGCTCGCGATCTCGATCAGCCGCAGCCGCAGGGGGTCGGAGATGGCCTTGAGCTGCTCGACGTCCGAGATCACGATCTCGTCAGTTGGCGCCCTCATCCGCGTCGCCATTCAGGGTGCATCCGCCATTCAGGAAAATATGAATGGGAGAATAGTGTTGAACGTGTCGGAACGTCAAGAGATCTTCACCCGGGTCGATGGGCTGCGGCACACCGTCTGCGCACGTACCGCCCATAGCGAATGGTCAGAGACGAACGCAGCGAAGAGGAAAGACCGATGCAGACGACCCATCAGAGCCCCCTCGAGATCGGCACCAGCGCCTACAGCCGCGACGGCGAGAAGATCGGCGACATCGTCGAGGTGCAGAGCAACTACTTCGTCGTCGAGAAGGGGATCATCTTCACTTCCGACCTTCACTTCCCGACCTCGATGGTGACCACCCGCGATGAGGACGGCGTCCGTCTCTCACTCTCCAAGGACGAGATCGAGAAGGGCGACTGGTCCGAGGCGACCATCGTGAACCTGGGCGCGAACGGGCCGGTCGGCTACGCCGGGCAGCACACCGGCCAGGCGGCCGACATGGCCAGTCCGACAATGCGGGACGTGGACGACGAGACGACGCGGCCGTAGCTCCCTTCGCCGCGTCTCTCGCGCCGGAAGTTGCATGGTGTGAAACCAATCGCGAAAGAGCGGCGCCTCTTTCGCGGTGCGTTGCATCGGGTGGCACCCAGCGCGAAGGAACGGCGCTTCGCTCGGGTTTCGTTCTACCCCATGCAACTGGACCGAGCATCCAGCGCGAGTAAGCGTCCGATAAGGCCGCAGTAAGTCCCTATCAGAACCATGGGGACATGCCGCCGCGGACGAACACGCTCGCCGATGCTGAAAGCCACGCGGCATGGCTGCGACGTACTGGCGGCCGCGAGATCCGCCTGGCGCGGCACAACGCCGGCGCGACCATCGAGCAACTCGCCCAGCGTCTGGGATGGTCGAAGAGCAAGGTCAGTCGTATCGAGCGTGGTCTCAGTCCCGGCGTATCCGTCACCGACGTAGTTCGCCTCTCGGCGCTGGTGGGACTTCGCCCGTCGATCAAGTTCTACCCGGTCGGGCGTCCGCTTCGCGACATCGGGCAGATTGAACTGCTGGCGGCACTCAACAACCGGATGCATTCCTCGTGGAAGACGAAGCAGGAAGTGCCGATGCCGGATGCCCGGGACCTCCGCGCGGCGGACCAACTGTCGGTCATTCCCGGGTGCCGGCTGATGGTCGAGGCGTATCGTCGGTTCAGCGACCAGCAAGCTCAAGTGAGACCGGCACGCGCGAAACAAGCCGAGCTGAACGCCGATCGGCTGGTCCTGCTCCTTGAGGACACGCTCGTCAACAGGCAGGCGCTTGCGGCAGCCGGTCCTGAGTTGCGTCGCACCTTCCCCGTGCCGCAGCGAGCGATG